>JAHDDS010000108.1 GCA_020629235.1 Planktomarina sp. | reverse complement strand
CCACCGGTCATGTGCAAGTTGATGTGCTGGCCGGATTCCTTTTCAATCTCGCTCAGCAAATCGATGGTATAGGCCTGAAGCGCCGCCATGTTCGGGTCCGCGTTCAGCGCGTGAATGCCGCCCGCCGCGTGCCACGAACTGCCCGATGCCAAGCGGCGGCGTTCCAACATGCACACATCCGTCCACCCCATCTTGGCCAAGTGATACAAAACTGACGACCCCACAACGCCGCCCCCGATAACCACCACGCGATACTGATCTTTCATGTCGACGTCTCCTTGCCGGGTCTGCGCCCGAATCTTTGTGTCCCAGGGATGGTGCGGCATTCTGGACAGACCTGTCTAGGGCCCAGGCGCGGCGCACCCATGTCGCAAACGGACTTTACCCCGGACCAGGGGCCCCAGGACCGAAACGGGCGGTCCTTGGCGGGCATTTGGGCCAGGGTGTCACTGCATCGCGCAGATCATCCGGGCCGGGGTACCGTTTGGAAACCCCGACTGGATCTAAATTTTCAAAAACCGCAGGTCGCACAGGACTTGCCGCAGGGGGCACTGTCGCGCCAAAGGCTTGCCAAATCCTTACCGCACCGCGCGGTGGGTTAATCTTTGGCCGCCACCCGTTCCACGGGTCCGCCCTGTTTTTCCCAGGTGGAAAACCCGTCGCGCAGATGGGCGGCGTCGAACCCCATGTCTTGCAACGTGGCCACCGTCAGGGCCGACCGCCAGCCGCTGGCGCAGTGGAAGACGAATTGTTTGTCCTGATTGTCCTGGGCGAAAATCTCTTTGAAATAAGGGCTTTCGGGGTCCACCCAGAATTCCACCATGCCGCGCGGGGCGGGGAAGCTGCCGGGGATAAACCCGGTGCGTTCGCGTTCGCGGGGGTCGCGAATGTCCACGATCACCACGTTGGGATCGTCCACCATTTTGATCAAATCGGCGGTCTCCACCTCTTTGATTCGGGCGCGGGCGTTTTTCACCATGTCGGCGGCAGATATTTTAAGGGGCATGGGCAGGGTCCTTGCATTGCGCACAAAGCTGGTCTCTGGTGCTTGCCATGACGCCCGGTCGGGGGCAAGCGGGGGGCACGGGACGTGGCACAGCAGCGTCGAAGATTTTCAGCAAATCTTGGGTTTTTGTGGGCCGATTTGCCCCTGGTGGACGCAATTTATGCAGCAAAATCAAAGGGGTTTGCCGCCGTCGAATGCCATTGGCCCCAGGGGCAAGACGCGGGCCAAATTCGCGCGGCGCTGACCGAAACGGGCCTGCCCATGGTGGGGTTGAACACCGCGCGCGGCGATGCGGCGGCGGGTGAATTTGGCCTGTCTGCGCTGCCCGGGCGCAGGGCGGATGCACGGTCTGCAGTGGACGCCGCGGTGGCCTTTGCCCGCGCCGTGGGGGCCGTTAACCTTCATGTCATGGCGGGGGTCGCGTCGGGGCCTGATGCGCACCGCGCCTTCCTGGACGCCCTGGAATACGCCTGTGCCACGGCCCCCGATTTGACCGTGGTGATAGAGCCGATAAACACCTTCGATGTCCCCGGATATTTCTTGGCGGATACAGCGCAAGCCATTGATATTATTGATAAAATGTCTTTGCAAAATTTGAAACTGATGTTTGATTGTTACCACGTCGCCCGCACCGAAGGCGACGTTCTGGGGCGTTTGGCCGCCTGCTGGCCCCATGTGGGGCATATCCAGTTTGCCGGGGTGCCGGATCGGGGCCGCCCGGACCAAGGCAGTCTGGATTATGCCAATGTTTTCAATGGCATAGATCGGTTGGGCTGGACCGGATTTCTGGGGGCGGAATACAAACCCGGCGGCGCGACGGACGACAGCTTGGGGTGGATGGACAGGTATTCTTATGTGAACGCCTGACGCAACAGGTTCAATCCTATGGCCAGAAACGCCACCAACAGCACCCGGCGAAACGCCGCCTCGGATATCCGGTGGCGGATCATCTCACCCGCAGAAAACCCAATGAAAGCAGGCACTAACATGGCAAGGGACGTCATCAAAACGGGCGACGTCAGGTGCCCCAATTGGGCATACCCCACCGCCAAGGGCAGGCTGCCCATAAAGATGATCACGCCAGTGGCCCGCACAAAATTATCTTTTGTGACGCCCCGGGCATGCAGGTAAATCGCCAAAGGCGGCGTCCAAATGGATGTCAGCCCCCCAATGATTCCGGCCAAGCCGCCGAAGGTGATTTGCGCCCTTCGGTCCTGTAAGTCATTGATTTTAAGTGCAAAACGTGTGGCGCTGGTGATCACAAACAGGATGATCACGCCCCCCATGGCTGCCGTCAGAATCCGGTTGGATGCCTGGGCCGACGTGAAGACCAGGACCGTTACCCCCACCATCAGTGCTGCGATAAAGTATTGATATTGCTGGAAAGTTTTGAAGACTTGCCCGCTGCGCCAGATTTGCCAGCCGTTCATCACCACCATGGGTAAGATGATCATGGCGATGGCCTGGCGCGGGTCCAAGAAAAAAGTCATCAATCCGATGGCCGCCGCAGGCAAACCCAGACCCACAACGCCCTTGATCAATGCTGCCAAAAAGAACGTAAGGCACAGAAATATAAGGGTAATTGGCTCCGTCACGCGGGCCGTCGGTCAGAAATCAATCGTGACATTGGGCAGCCGCAGCGCCTTCAGCAATTCGCGCAATTCCTGCCGCGCCGCCACGTTGGAAATGTTCAAATTCGCCACCCCGATGTCGCGCAAATCCAGCAACGTCAGGCCGCGCGGGAACAGTTCGCGAAAGATGACGCGTTCGTTGAAACCAGGGGCCACGCGGAACCCGATGCGCTTGCCCAGCCGGTCCAGGGCTTGGCCCATCTTCTGTTTGTTCACCATATTTTGTGCCCCAAGCCGGTTGCGCACCACGATCCAGTCGATGGGCGGCAGTTCGGCCTTGGTGCGCAATTGCCGCGCGGACCACACCATTTCGGAATAAATCGACGGACCTTTGATGGTCAGCCCGTCGGGTTCCACATGGGCCAGCACGTCAAAATCCACGAAACTGTCGTTCAGCGGCGTGATCAGCGTATCGGCCAAGGAATGGGCCACTTTCGACAACCGCGTGTGGCTGCCGGGGCAGTCGATCAACACGAAATCGCAGCTTTTTTCCAATTCTGCCACGCCCGCCGCCAGACGCTGATCAAAGGGGTTTTCCCCTTGGCGCAGAGTGGCTTGGTTGACGTCCGGCAGGCGTTGATATTTCGGCGTGGGCAGGCGAATTTTCTCGGTATTACAGAAGTTTACGCGATTTTGCAGGTATCGCCCCAGCGACCTTTGCCGCAGGTCAATGTCCATCACGCCGATGGAATGCCCCATGCGCGCCAGTGCGGTTGCGATATGCATCGACGTGGTGGATTTACCCGATCCACCCTTTTCGTTCCCAACAACGATCACATGCGCCATCTGCTGCCCTCAGATTGTTTCGCTTTTGTCTACAATATCCTAGGCATGTCTTAAGAATTTGGGAAGCCAGCATCGAATCAGGCGGGAATTTTTTTGCTTGGTCATAAAAAAACCGCCCCGAAAGGCGGTTTTTGATCTTGGTTCCAGCCTGTGGACTTAGAAGCCCAGGCCTTCGTATTTCTTTTTGAACTTCGAAACGCGTCCGCCGGTGTCCATCAGCTTGGTGTTCCCGCCCGTCCAGGCCGGGTGCACCGATGGATCGATGTCCAGGGTCATCTGATCGCCTTCTTTGCCCCAAGTGGAGCGCATTTTGACGATGTCGCCGTTCAACATTTTGACGTCGATGAAGTGGTAATCGGGATGGGTGTCTTTGCGCATAACGGTTACCCTTTCTTCGGCTTATAGTTGGTTTGTTCTGCGATACGGGCAGATTTACCGCGACGCGACCGCAGGTAATACAGCTTGGACCGGCGTACACGACCACGGCGCACAACAGTGATGCTGTCGATGTTCGTGGAATGCAGGGGGAACACACGTTCCACGCCTTCGCCGAAGCTGATTTTGCGCACGGTGAACGAACCGGCGATGCCTTCGCCGTTCTTGCGTGCAATGCAAACGCCTTCATAGTTTTGGACCCGGCTGCGTGTGCCTTCGGTCACTTTAAAGCCCACGCGAACGGTGTCGCCAGCTTTGAAATCGGGGATGTCTTTCCCCAAGGCGGCAACTTGTTCCGCCTCCAATTGCGCGATCAGGTTCATCTGACGCATCTCCTTCATGTTACGCGCGGTTTGCCCGCGGATGATGTC
>JAHDDS010000107.1 GCA_020629235.1 Planktomarina sp. | reverse complement strand
GATGGGCAGACCGGCGGCTTGCCCCGCGATGTCCCAGCAGGCCATGTCGATGGGGCTTTTGGCGTACAGATGCCCAGGCAGGGCCAAATCCATCGCCCGTTCCACATCCAAGACCCGGCGCGGATCCAGGCCCAAAACGAAGGGGGCCATGGTTTCGATCCCAGCACGGATGCCCGGTCCGTGGGCCGGAACATAGGTATGGCCCCAAGGCGTGCCTTCGCCCCAACCCGTGATCCCGGCATCGGTTTCCACTTTGACAAAGGTGGCGTCCAAAACCTCGAACTTCAGGCGCCCACCGGACAGCCAATAGGGGTGTTCCAGAGGCAGATTGGTTTGAAAAACGGTGATACGGGTGATTTTCATGCAGTGTACTCCGCCACAGGGGACCCAAGACTTTCAAAATCAGGTATAACCCCCAAGCCCGGTGCGTCAGGGGCAAACAGTTTTCCGCCTTTGGCCCAAGCGCCGCCCACACCTGTGGATCTTGTGTTGTAATTCATCAAATCAGTGGTGTTTTGCAGGTATTCTTCGGGGGTGGAGGCCGCGAAATGCGCCACCAGGGTGCTGGTGATCTCGCCGCCCCACGTATCTTCGGCCACCACTGGAATGCGGTTGTCCACCAGGTAATCACGCACGCGGCGCGCCTTGGATAATCCGCCCAGGTTCGAGATTTTGAGGCAGCAAATCTCCGCCCCGTGATCGGCCACAATCTGTTGGGCGGCGTGAATGCTTGTTACGCATTCATCCAGCTTCATGGGCTGCTGAGCCACGCGGCGGACTTGCTGGCATTCCTCATACGAGCGGCAAGGTTGTTCCAGAATGTAATCCAGATCGGCTGTGGCGCGGGCCACGCGAATGGCGTTGTCCACCCGCCAGCCTTGGTTGGCGTCGGCCATTGCTTTTTCGCCGGGGGTCAGCAAGTCCACGCCTGCGCGAATGCGGTCAATGTCTGCGGCCCAATCGCCCCCCACTTTGATCTGGAATTGGCGATAGCCTTGCTCGCGGTAGCGCTGCATTTCCGCCAAGGTTTCGTCAGTCGCCTTCTGCGGGGCCACGCGGTACATGGGCGCGCCGTCACACAGCTTGCCCCCCAACAGCATCCACACGGGTTGCCCGCAGGCTTGCCCTAAAATGTCCCAGCACGCTGCGTCGAAAGGCGCTTTGGCATACCCATGGCCCTGCACCAAACCGTCCATCAAGCGTTCTAGGCATCCCACTTGCCTGGGGTCTTGGCCTAGCAGTTGTGGGGCAACCAGTCGGGCCAATGCTTCCACCCCTTCGGAATGGGCCACCATGTAATTTTCGCCGCAGGGCGTGAATTCCCCGCATCCTTGCAGACCGGCATCCGTGTCGATCACCACAACGCTAGCCTGGGCTGTTTCGATGGCGTTGCCCGCCCCCCAAACATAAGCCCCACCCACGTAAGGAAGACCGGTTTTGAAGATACGGATGCGGTTGATTTTCACGGCACCACCACAATGTTGCCCGTGTGCTTCTTTTCGATGAAAGCCGCCTGCGCGTCCCGCAATTGTGCCAAGGGATATGTCGCGGCCAGGGCGGGTTTGATGGCCTCGGTTTCAATGTATTTCACCAAATTTGGCATTACCTGGGGCGGGATGACGGTGGACCCCGTGAAGGTCAGATCGCGCAGATAAAACGTGCGCAAATCGAAGTTCACCATGGGGCCCGCGATCGCCCCTGAACAGGTATACCGCCCGCCGCGTTCCAAAATATCAATCAATTTTGGCCAATACGGCCCGCCCACAACATCGGCCACCACGGTGATCTTGTCCGCGCCCAGGGCTGCGCGCAAATCAGCGGGCGCGCGGGGCAAGACCAAGTCAGCTCCCAACGCGGCCACCTCAGCGTGCTTGGCCTCAGACGCAAGTGCGATCACCCGCGCACCGCGCATTTTGGCCAATTGCACGACAGCGCCCCCCACACCGCCCGATGCACCGGGCACCAGAACCGTGTCTTTGTCCGTGACATTGGCGCGCACCAACATGCCTTCGGCGGTGGAATACGAACAACTGAAGGTGGCCAGTTCGGCGTCAGATAGCTCTGATTGCACAGGCAAGGCGTTTGTGGCGGGAATGGTGGCAAATTCAGCAAACCCGCCGTCCCTTTCCGAGCCATAGTACCCGGTTTTGTCCATGTTGCCGGGATCGTCTGGGTCGCGCAGCCAGTTGTCGGTGATGACGCGTTGTCCGATGCGCGATGCATTCACGCCGTCCCCCACCGCCACGATTTCCCCACACACATCCGCACCTTGGATGCGCGGGAACGTCAACGGTGCGCCACCCCAGGTGGGGTCTTCTTCGTTTACTTCTGCAAAGGCGCCGCCGGTGGTGGCCTCTGTCACCGCTTTGGAATACCAGCCGGACCGCGTGTTCACATCTGTGTTGTTCAGCCCGCAGGCCCCAACGCGGATCAACACATCGCCCGGTCCAGGGCTGGGTGTGGGCCAATCATTGTACAGCACCAGCTGGTCCAAATCCCCGTGGCCCATGGTAACCATGGCTGTCATTGTTGCGGGAATGGTCATTCTTTTGCACTTTCATTTAGGCGGGACATGGCCTTGGACCACGTTTTTGAAGAAACCGGAACAAAGACTTCTGCGTGGTCTGTATCCGTATCGGGCGCACCACACGAAATTGGAAAAAATATCCAACTTACACCATCCACCTGTTGTCCATTTGGCAAGAACTGACAATCGGCACTTGCACCTTCCATTCCCGTGGCATTGGCGACGCGCTGCGAAATATATTCTGCTGAAAGCAACGATCCCACAATGTTGGGCGAAAATTTTGCCCCTGGGGTCCATTGGGCTGCGACTTGGGTCGGGTCAGGTGCACAAGTTTTTGTGGATTTTCCTTCGACGAACCAAACCCCATCGTCTTTCGCAGCATCGGTGGCCCAGTGCGATTCGATCATGACGCATCGATCTTGGACCACGTTTGACCAAGTGCTGAACTGCATAAGGGACACCCGATGGGTATACGCGAAATAACTGCCTGGGTATTCGGTTTCATAGCGCATGACCGTGAAACTGTTTTCATTGGCCGCCATCAATACATCACGCACTTTTATGGCGGGGCTTGGTGTTGAAACCCCCACATTGGGCGCAAGAAGGGCCACAAGTGTTGCCAGTTTATAAAGCATCGGCTCGCGGCTTGTCAGAGTTTGGATCATAAGCAGGGGCACCCAGCACCTTTGCCGCCCGCGCCTCGCCGTGGATGATCACTTGCAATGCGGTGCCGGGCGTTGCCGCATGGGGTTTGATGTACGCAAAGGCAAGGATTTTGCCCACCGTCGGGCCAAACGCGACGGATGCCGTGGATCCCACCACTGCGCCGTCCATCAAAACCGCTTCCCCGCCGTGGCCGTCAGCCACGCCGTCGGGTTCGATTTCCAGATATGCGCAAACCCAGGGCAGGCCGGTGTTCAAAGTTTTGTCGCGGCCTAGGTATTCCTTATCCGTTCGGGCAAAGCGCAGAACATCCGCTTCGGCCAAGGTGACTTCGTTGGTCAATTCGCCCGCGCCTTTGAAGGCTTTTTCCATGCGCATGGCGTTCATGGCGAAGCTGCCGTAATCTACCATGCCGTGCGGTTCGCCAGCGGCCCAAAGCGCATTGTAAACATCCAAGCAAGCAGCGTTGGGCATGTGCAATTCCCAGCCCAGTTCGCCAGCATAGGACATGCGCATGGCCATCACGTCGTGGCCCGCGATTTGGATGGTCTGGGTCGTCAACCAGCGGAAGTTGGCGTTATCCAAGGGTGCGTCGGTGCAGGTTGCCAGCACCTCGCGCGATTTGGGGCCGTTGATCGTCAGCGCGGACCAATCCGCGGACAGGGCTGTGATGGTAAGGTCTTCACCATCCAGGTTTTGCGAAAGATGATCCAACAAGCGCTGTTCAAAGAACGCGGCACACACCAGGTAATATGCGTCACCGGTCGACAGACCGGTCAGCCCCCGACCGCCCCCCCGGGCGGGGGTTGAACCCCCACCTGCGGCCGGGGGCTGACCTGCGTTTGTCTTCACAATGGTTGTCTCTAACTCAATCCTGCCGCGGCGGTTCAACATGTGCGTCAGGGCAATGCCCCCCACTTTCTGCGGCAATCTGTTCGCCACCAAACGGTCCAGGAATGCAGTCGCGTCCGGGCCTGAGACCTCCACCTTGGTGAAGGCGGTCACGTCCATGATGCCCACATTTTCGCGAACGCCCTTCACTTCGGCCGCCACCA
>JAHDDS010000032.1:23370-25845 GCA_020629235.1 Planktomarina sp. | reverse complement strand
AACGGTTCGTATCGTGCTTATGGGACGGAAACCCAGACCAGCCGCCTGCGCCCACGGTGTAAAGCTCGCTCACCAGCAAACGCCCCACTTTGTCGTGCTGTTTTTGACCCAGGATGTGTTTGATCTTGCGGTGGGTTTTGGTGTCGTCTGACCCGTATTGCACCAGGTCCAGTTCATCGGCCCGCACCGCAAAGGGGTCCAGCACCTGATCGTATTTCGCGCCTGCCACGAAGACTTCGCAGGTGTCTTTGGCCACCATCGTGGCTTTGGCGCCTGATGGGACATACACCCCTTCCGGCTCCCCATCCCACACGTCCACCCCGCGCCCGCCCAGGGCATCGGCTTTGAACCCTTCAACTTCCACATCAACAGTGCCTGTGGCGGGAACGATGCAGGTCTCATACCCCGGCACCTGGTATTCGAACGCTTGGCCCGCGTCCAACTTCACGATGTTGAAGTAATTCAGCGGCACGGTGCTGTCGCCTGCGTCCACGATGGGTTTGTTTTGGTTGTCAAACGGGGCGATGTGCATGGGGCGGTGTCCTTAGGCAGGTGTGGTGGGGCCAGGGTGGCTGGCCAAGAAGTCTTCCAATGTGGCGGTGTCGGCCATGGCGGGCGCACAGCCCGGGCGGGACACGGTGACCGACGCACAGGCCGATCCGCGCAAAATGGCTGTGTGAAGGTCATGCCCCCCCGCGATGGCGGCCATCATGCCCGCCATGAAGCTGTCACCGGCGCCGGTGGGCTTCAATGCCTGAACCTCGTAAATGCCAGTACGGATTTCTTCGCCATTTGCAAAGGTGATGGCCCCTTCGTGGCCCATTTTATACACCACGATCGCCACCCCTTCGGCGGCAAGGGACCGGGCTTTGTCCAACCCTTTGGCGTAATCGCCGGCCATAAAGCCGAACTCTTCGTCGTTGCCCACGATCATGTCGCACTGGCTGGCGGCGCGGGACAGCACGTCGGACGCCACTTGCGGGGATGTCCAAGAATAGGGGCGGTAATCCACGTCAAAGATGATGGGCACACCTGCGGCGCGGGCCAGGTCAAACGCCTTGAAACTGGCGGTCCGTGATGGGTCCGCCGCAAAGACTGTGCCGGCCGTGATCAACGCGCCATAGGCACCGTAATCCACCGCCGCCACATCGGCGTCGTCCATTTGGAAGTCCGCAGCACCGTTGCGGTAAATCACATTACGGTGGCCTTCGACCCGGCTTTCGTAAAACGCCAGGGAATTGCGGTATTCGCCCCCCACTGGGGTCACGTACTGCGCATCAACGCCGTATTTCTTCAGCTGTTCGATGCAGTAACTGCCGATGCTGTCGTCCGACACGCGCGTCACCAGCGCGGCCCGCCCGCCCAGCTTGCAAATGCCCGCGGCGATGTTGGCGGAACTGCCCCCCAGGCCCACGGTCACGCGGTCCACGTCTTCCACAGCGACGCCCGGGTCGGTGAACACATCCATGCCCGCGCGGCCCACCACGATGAAATTATTGGCTTTGATCCCGTCGATCAGTTTGGACATCACACCCCCCGCCGCTGGCGTTTGCGGGTGCTTTCCCATTCCACGTGTTTTTCGCGGACACCGTCTTTGTCGGTGATGTGGGGCGTGCCCACTTCCCACCAGGTGTGGCCTTCTGTGGTCCAGCCTTCGTATGGGTCCACCTTCATGACGATCACATAGGTCTGGTCGGCGGCCACGGCCCGTTCGAACGCCGCCCCCAAATCGCTGGCGTGTTCCACGGTTTCCGCCATGGCCCCCATGGCCCGCGCGTGGGCTTCGAAATCGACGCCCACTTGATGCGTGGCGGTGGGGGTGTCGGCGATCAGGTTGTTGAAACTGTCCTGGCCCACGTTGTTTTGCAGCTTGTTGATCACCGCAAAGCCGCCGTTGTCCAACACCATGACGATCATTTTCTTCTGGGTCAGGACCGAAGAATAGATGTCCGAATTCATCAACAGATACGACCCATCCCCGCAGAAGGTGATGGTCTGGGCGTCCGGTTCCCGCTGTTCTTGGGCGATGCGCGCGCCCCAGGCCCCGGCGATTTCATACCCCATGCAGGAAAATCCGAACTCCACGTCCACGGTGCCGACATCCAGGGTCTTCCAGTTGGCGGTCACTTCGGCGGGCAATCCCCCTGCGGCGGCCACCACGCGGTCGCGCGGGCCGCAAAGGTCGTTCACCACGCCAATGGCTTGGGCGTATGAATTGGGGCGATTGCCCACGCGGGTGTTGTCGGCGACATAGGCGTTCCACTTGGCCCGTTCCCCCTGCGCGTGGGCGGTCCAGTCCTTGGGCGCAGTGTATCCAGCAGCGGCCTGCAACGCGGGCAAGGTCAGCTTCGCATCCCCCACCACGGTGTGGGACAGATGCTTGGCCGCATCGTGCCGCCCCACATTCAACCCAATGAATTTTGCGTCCGGCGCAAAAGCCGTCCATGACCCGGTGGTGAAGTCCTGCAACCGTGT
>JAHDDS010000032.1:0-23270 GCA_020629235.1 Planktomarina sp. | reverse complement strand
GGCGGCGGGCAAGGATTGGATCACTTGCGCCGGATGGGTGATGCGATCCCAAAACCGACTGACCGCTTTGAACGCATCGTTCACGCCAAAGGTGGGGTCGCCGAAATGTTCCAGCTGCTGCAACACCGGGTCTGGCAGGCGGGTCAAAAACGCGTCCCCGCACAGCATCAACACGGGCAATCGGTTGGCGTGGGCCAACGCGGCAGAGGTCAGCAAATTCGCCGTCCCCGGCCCCGCACTGGCGGTGCAGAACATGAACCGACGCCGCAGCCACGCCTTGGCATATCCGGCGGCGGCAAAGCCCATGCCCTGTTCGTTTTGGCCCCGATACAAGGGCAAGGTGTCCTGCACGTCTTGCAATGCCTCGCCCAGGCAGGTGACGTTGCCGTGGCCAAAGATGCCGAAGCCCCCGCCGCACAGGCGCATGCGCTGCCCGTCGATTTCAATGAACTGGGCGTTCAGGAATTTCACCACCGCTTGGGCCGTGGTCAGGGTCACGGTTTTTGTGGCCATATCGGCATCTCCCCCCTTGGCTTCCGCGATGTGACGGCGGAAGAAAGTTTCGCTTCCAAGTCACCAGATTTTCATCATATTGCAAGCACAGATTGGGGGGATCAGCGATGACAGAGATTGGCATCGGCATCATCGGCGGCGGATACATGGGCAAGGCCCACGCGGCAGCCATGGTCGCGGTGGGGACCGTGTTTGAAACCACCCTGCGCCCGCGCTTGGAAATGGTGGCCGCCACGTCAGACGACAGCGCTGCCCGATACCGCGATGCGTATGGCTTTGCCCGGTCCACAGGCGATTGGCGGGTGTTGGTGGCGGACCCAAAGGTGGAAGCGGTGATCATCGCCTCTGTCCAGTCCACCCATTTGGACATTGCCAAGGCCGCCTTTGCCCTGGGCAAACCCGTGATGTGTGAAAAGCCCATGGGGCTGACAGAAGCGGAAGCGCAGCAGATGACGGACCTGGCAAAAGCGGCGGGCGTGGCCAATATGGTGGCCTATAACTATATCCGCACCCCGGCCAGTCAGATGGCCCGCAAGATGATTGCCGCAGGTGATCTGGGCCGCATCCATTACATCCGCGCCGAACATGTGGAAGATTTCCAAAACGACCCGGCCACCTTTGCCGCATGGCGCTGCGAAGGGGATGCCAACGGCACTTTGGGGGACCTGGCCCCCCACATCATCAACGCCGCCCGGGCGCTGATGGGGCCGATTGCATCGGTCAATGCTGTGATCGAAACAGTGTACGATGAACGGGGGCCTTACACCGTGACCAATGACGACCAGTTGCAAGCCATGGTGCGGTTTGAAGGCGGCGCCATGGGGCATCTTTTCGCCAGCCGCGTCGCTACGGGGCGCAAGATGGGATACGCCTACGAAATCACAGGCGACAAAGGCGCGATCCGGTTTGACCAGGAAGATCAAAACAGCCTTTGGTACTTCGACAACGCCGACCCCAAAGACCGTGCCGGCTTCCGCCGCATTCTGACCGGGCCGGAACACCCCGACTATCTGCCCTTCTGCCAAGGCCCCGGCCACGGCACCGGATACCAAGACCAAATCATCATAGAGGCGAAGGATTTCCTGAAGGCGATTGAGACCGGCGAAGCCATCTATCCCACATTCCGCGAGGGGCTGGAGGTGCAGCGCACCGTGGCCGCCATCCGCGCATCGAACAAAACCCAAAGCTGGCAAAACGTCAGCGACTTCTAAGGACAAATGCCCATGACCATTCGTGTTGGAAATGCCCCCTGTTCGTGGGGCGTGGAATTCGCAGACGACCCCCGCAACCCCGCGTGGCGGCAAGTGCTGAAAGAAAACGCCGAAGCCGGTTATACGGGCATCGAACTGGGCCCCGTGGGCTTCATGCCCGAAGACCCGGCAGAGTTGGGCGATGCCCTGGCGGAATTTGACCAGGAGCTGATCGGCGGCGTGGTGTTCCGCCCGTTTCACGATGCAAACCAATGGGACGACGTGCTGGACGGGTCGGAACGTACCATCAAAGCGCTGAACGCCCACGGGGCAAAACACTTGGTGTTGATCGACAGTATTTCAGAACGCCGCGCCCCCACCGCGGGCCGTTGGGACGCCGCAGAAAAGATGGACGACGGCGAATGGTCCGCCTACCGCGACCGCATTGCCCATGTGGCAAAGATGGGCACCGACGCCGGTCTGACCGTGGGCATTCACGCGCACGCGGCGGGCTTCATGGATTTTGAGCCGGAGTTGGAACGCCTGTTGGACGAGGTGCCCGAGGACATTCTGAAAATCTGTTTCGATACAGGCCACCATTCGTACGCCGGGTTTGACCCGGTGGCGTTCATGGAAAAATGGATCGGCCGCATTTCTTACATGCACTTCAAAGACATTGACCCGGCTGTGAAATCAGACGTCATCGCCAAATCCACAGGATTTTACGATGCTTGCGGCCAAGGCATTTTCTGCAAGCTGGGCCTGGGGGATGTGGACTTCCCCGCCGTGCGACAAGTGCTGTTGGACAATGGGTTTGAAGGGTGGTGCACCGTGGAACAAGACTGCGATCCGACCCTGGGCAACACCAGCCCCGTGGACGACGCGCGGTACAACCGCGAATACCTGCAAAGCATCGGATTTTAAGGGGGACGATCCATGGCAAAACTGAATTGGGGCATGGTGGGCGGCGGCAAAGGCAGCCAAATCGGACCCGCCCACCGTTTGGGGGCCCAGGCGGATGGGAACTTCACCCTGGCGGCTGGCGCTTTGGACCACGACGCGGACGCGGGCCGCGCATACGCCCAGGAACTGGGGGTTGCGCCCGACCGGGCCTATGGTGATTGGCGCGAAATGCTGGCGGGCGAAACCGCGCGGGACGACCGGATTGACCTGGTGACCGTGGCCACACCAAATTCCACGCACTTTGAAATCACCAAATCCTTCCTTGAAGCGGGCTTCAACGTGCTGTGCGAAAAGCCCATGACCATGACTGTCGAAGAAGGTGAGGAAATCGTGAAAATCGCCCGGGCATCGGGCAAGATTTGCGCGGTGAATTACTGTTATTCCGCCTTCCCCATGGTGCGCGAAATGCGCCACATGGTGCAGTCGGGCCAGGTGGGCAAAATCCGCTTGGTGGTGGCAAACTTCAGCCACGGCCACCACGGCGACGCAGGCGATGCGGACAATCCACGCGTGCGCTGGCGGTATGATCCAGCCATGGCGGGTGTGTCGGGCCAATTCGCCGATTGCGGCATTCACGCGCTTCACATGGCGTCCTTCATTGCGTGTGACGAAGTGGAAACGCTGTCGGCGGATTTTGCATCCACCATCCCCAGCCGGGAATTGGAAGATGACGCCATGATCAACTTCCGCATGGGCGGTGGCACGGTGGGGCGGCTTTGGACATCATCCGTAGCCATTGGTCGGCAACACGGGTTTGATATCCAAGTGTTCGGCGAAACCGGTGGCATGCGCTGGCGGTCCGAAGATCCCAACCAAGTGTACTACACCCCCGTCGGCGGGCGCACCCAGATCATGGAAAAGGGCGAAGCGGGCTTAAGTGACGAAGCCACCCGCCTGTCCCGCGTGGCCATTGCCCACCCAGAAGGGTTCCCCTTGGCGGTGGCGAATATTTACGTGGACCTGGCGGCAGCGATCCGGGGCGAACCGTACGGCGCGTTGCCCACGGCGGAAGACGGGTTGCGGTCCATGATGGCGGTGCACCAGGCGGTGGCATCGGCCAAGGCCGACGGGGCCTGGGTGAATGCTGTGCCCGACCTGCTGAAATAACTGGTCGGGGTTACGGTGCGCCGTAGCCCCCGCCCCCGGGCGTGTGCATCACAAAAACATCGCCCGGATGCACGGTGGTTTGATCGTTGCCCTGCAAAGGGTCTGACCTGCCATCCACGCGGTCCACGCTGTTTTGACCGACACCGCCCGGCCCCCCGCCCGCCAAACCGTGGGGTGGGATTTCACGGTGCGATGTCAGAACCGTCACCGTCATTTCTTCCAAAAACCGCAAGCGCCGGGTGATGCCTTCGCCGCCCTGAAACGCCCCGGGTCCGCCCGATCCTTGGCGAATGGAAAATTCTTCCAACCGCACCGGGAAGCGGGTTTCCAGCACTTCTGGGTCGGTCATGCGGGTGTTGGTCATGTGGCTGTGGACTGCGCTGGTGCCATGGAACCCGTCGCCTGCGCCTGTGCCACCGCAGATGGTTTCATAGTTTTGATGCACATCGTTGCCATAGACAAAGTTGTTCGTCGTACCCTGGCTGCCTGCGATCACGCCCAAAGCCCCGAACAGTGTGTCGGCGATGGATTGGCTGACCTCTGTATTGCCGGAAATGACGGCCGCCGGGGGCGTGGGGTTTATCATCGACCCTTCGGGCACGATCAGGTTCAACGGGCGCATGCAGCCTTCGTTCATGGGGATATCACTGCCCACCAAAGTGCGGAACACATACAAGACCACCGCACGGCACACCGCCAGGGGCGCATTGTAATTCAGCGCGGACTGGGGCGACGTGCCGGTGAAATCCAAAGTGGCCGACCGGTTTGCTTGATCCACGGAAATGGCCACCTTGATCTGCGCACCGCTGTCCATGGGATAGGTGAAGCTGCAATCGTGCAGCACGTCCAAAACCCGGCGCACGGATTCTTCGCCGTTGTCTTGGACATGCCCCATATAGGCATGCACTGTGTCCAACCCGAACTGCTTGGATACTTTGCGCAACTCTGCCGCGCCGGTGGCATTGGCGGCGATTTGTGCGGCCAGATCGGCCATGTTCTGGTCCACGTTGCGGCAGGGGTATTTGCCGGAGGCCAGCACCGCCCGGGTCTGGGCATCGCGCAAGGTGCCCTGATCCACCAGCAAGAAGTTGTCGATCACCACGCCTTCTTCTTCGATATGGGTGCTGTCGGGCGGGGCCGACCCGGGCGTTTTGCCCCCGATGTCGGCGTGGTGCCCGCGCGAGGCGACGGTGAAAACAATCTTGTCCCCCGCCGCATCGAACACCGGGGTGATCACCGTCACATCGGGCAAGTGCGTGCCGCCGTTATAGGGATTGTTCATCATGAACACGTCGCCCGGCCGGATCTTGCCTGCGTTTTGGGTCAGGATGGTGCGCACACTTTCGGACATGGACCCCAGGTGCACCGGCACGTGGGGCGCATTCGCCACCAGGTCGCCGTGTTGGTCAAAGATCGCACAACTGAAGTCATAGCGTTCTTTGATGTTCACCGAATAGGCCGTGTTGGCCAGGGTCGCCCCCATTTGATCGGCGATGGACATGAACAGGTTGTTGAACACTTCCAGCATCACGGGATCGACAGTGGTGCCGATCGCCTCGGCCCTTTGCAGCGGCACGTCACGGGTCAAAACCAGGTTCCCGCCGGGCATACATTCTGCCGTCCAGCCCGGTTCGATCACATTGGTGCCCGTGGGTTCGGTCAGGATGGCAGGGCCCGCGATACGCTGGCCCGGGCGCAACCCGGTGCGGTCCACCAGGGGCACAGCAGCGCGTGTGCCTTCAGTGTACATGGGCACCTGGATGTCGGGTGATGCCGTGGCTGGGGTGGCCGACAAAGTGACGTCTTCGCCGGTTTTGCCCACGGCTTCGGCCACCAGCATTTCGATGATCAAAGCGGACGCATCGGGGGCAAAGCCAAATCGCTGGGTGTGGGCCGCCACAAAGGTCTTGGCCATCTGATCCGGCGTGGTGAACGGGACAGGCAAGGTTTGCTGGGCATCGCCCGGCCGGATGTGGGCGGTGCGGATCACCGTGATGTCGGCGGGGTCCACGCCTTGGGCCGCCACTTCGGCCTGTGCCGCTTGCGCCAGTTCGTCCAACACGTCTGCCGCATCGGGCCTGTCGATTGCGCCCTGGAACTGGTGTTCGCGCATGGCCGTGATGTCCGCCAGCCCCATGCCAAAGGCCGACAAAACACCGGCATAGGGATGGATGAAAATCCGTTCCATGCCCAATGCATCCGCCACCAAGCACGCGTGTTGCCCCCCTGCCCCGCCAAAGCAGTTCATGGTGTATTGCGTGACGTCGTACCCACGCTGGACACTGATTTTCTTGATGGCATTGGCCATGTTTTCCACGGCGATACGTAAAAACCCTTCGGCCAGGTCTTCGATGGATTTGTCGGTGCCGATCTGGGCCTTCAGGGTTTCGAATTTTTCCCGCACCACTTGGGCATCCAGCGGTTCGTCCCCATCGGGGCCAAAGACCGGGGGGAAGTGATCGGGCTGCAACTTGCCCAGCAAAACGTTGCAATCTGTCACGGTCAACGGACCGCCCCGGCGATACGCGGCTGGCCCAGGATTTGCGCCCGCGCTTTCGGGGCCCACCTGCATACGCCCATCGCGGAAGGACAGGATCGACCCACCGCCAGCAGCAACCGTGTGAATGGACATCATGGGCGCCCGCATCCGCACGCCCGCCACTTCGGTTTCAAACGACCGTTCGTATGCGCCGGCATAGTGGCACACGTCCGTCGATGTCCCGCCCATGTCAAAGCCGATCAGCTTGTCAAAGCCAAGCGTCGCGGCGGTGCGCACCATCCCCACCACGCCGCCTGCCGGGCCGGACAAGATCGCGTCTTTGCCCTGAAACAGGCTGGCATCGGTCAGGCCGCCATTGGATTGCATGAACATCAAACGCCCTTGGCCTTCGCCCAAGGCGCGTGCCACCTGGTCCACATATCGCCGCAGGATCGGCGACAGATAGGCATCCACCACCGCCGTATCCCCACGCCCCACCAGTTTGATCAGGGGGCTGGCTTGGTGCGACAGGGAAATTTGCGCAAATCCCGCCGCCGCTGCCATGTCGCCAATCTGGCGTTCGTGGTCTGGCACCTTATAGCTGTGCATCAGCGCAACCGCGATGGACCGGTATCCTTTGGCAAAGGCCGCTTCCAACGCCGCGCGGGTGCCAAGGACATCCAAAGGCGTGACCACACTGCCGTCTGCCGCCAAGCGTTCATCCACCTCCACCACGTCATCATAGAGAAGTTCGGGCAATTCGATGTTCAGATCAAACAAGCGCGGGCGGTTTTGGTATCCTATGCGCAACAGATCGCGCAGGCCCTTGGTGATGAACAGCACCGTGCGTTCGCCCTTGCGTTCCAACAGGGCATTGGTGGCCACGGTTGTGCCCATCTTGACCGCTTTGATCGACCCAGGCGGGATCAGATCTTGTGCGCCCAGCCCCATCAAATCGCGCACGCCTTGGACCGCTGCATCGTCATACCGTTCTGGGTTTTCAGACAACAGTTTGTGGGTGTGCAGCGCGCCGTTTGGTGCGCGACCGACAATGTCTGTGAATGTCCCGCCACGGTCGACCCAGAATTGCCACATGTTGAATGCCCCCTCTTTGCGCGATTTCGTATCACAGCCCTGGCGGGCGTCCATGCAAAATGGTGCGGGCTTGGGCCTGGCCCCTATCCCGACCGGAAGTTTCCCCCGCCGTGTCGTTTTTGCGCGGGCGTGCGATCCGCATGTGTCATAGTGCTGGGGCCATGAAAGATCACATTGCTTCTTCTGCCAGCCTGACGCGGCTGCCGTGCACCACAGATACAGGCGCAGGCGACCGGGCGCGCATTGGCCTGTTGGTTTTGGAATCCGACCAAACGATGGAATGGGAAATGCGGTTGATGACCCATCTGCCCGGGGTGGCGGTGTATCACGCGCGGCTGGCGAATGATGTGGTGGTGACCCCAGACACCCTGGCCCAGATGGAATCAGAGCTTCCCAAAGCGGCCCGTCTTTTGCCCGACTACCTGGCGCTGACATCCATTGGGTACGGTTGCACATCGGGGGCCACGATCATCGGGGAAGATCGCGTGGCCGACATTATCGGCGCAGTGCATCCCGGCGTGCCAGCGTCGAACCCGCTGACGGCGGCCAAAGCTGCCCTGTCAGCGCTTGGGGTAAAACGGCTTGGCTTGGTGACCCCCTATACCCCCGATGTGACCTTGGCCATGCAATCGGAATTCGCCCTGGCCGGTATCACGGTCACGCAAGTCGGGTCCTTTTATGAAGACAGCGATGCCGTGGTGGGACGCATCACGCCGCAGTCCATCCTGGACGCCGCCATATCAGTGGGCCAATCGGACGATGTGGATGGAATATTTGTGTCCTGCACCAGTTTGCGCGCGGCTGGCATCATCGAAGCCGCGGAAGCCGCCTTGGGCAAACCCGTCACGGCCAGCAACCATGCCTTGGCTTGGCACCTTTTGCGAATTGCGGGCATCGCCGACGCGGTGCCAGGATTTGGTCGGTTGTTTCAGTGCGCCTTGGTCGACCCGTTGGCCAACAAGGCATGACCAAAATTCACGTCAACCGCCAACAGTTGATTGACGACCTGTCGGCCATGATCCGCACCCCCAGCGTGAACCCATTTGGGGCAGCAACGGGTGACGGGGCAGAAGCCGCCATGGCCGACCTGTTTGAAACGCAACTGCGCGATTTGGGCCTGGCGGTGGACAGCCAAACCGTGGCCCCGGGCCGCCGCAATGTGTGGGGCATCTTGAAGGGTGGCGGGACGGGTCCGACCATTTTGCTGGCCGGGCATTTGGACACTGTGGGGGTCGATGGGTATGACGCGCCGTTCGATCCCAAGGTGATGGACGGCCGCATCTATGGGCGTGGGTCTTGCGACATGAAGGCGGGGCTGGCGGCATACTTGGAAGTGGTGCGCCACTTGCAGCGCAGCGGCACCGCATTGGCGGGCGATCTGATTGTGGCCGGTGTGATCGACGAAGAACACGCCATGGCCGGGTCGCGTCATTTCGGGGTCAACGGCCCTGCGGTGGATTTTGCCATTGTGGCCGAACCGTCAAACCTGGCCATCAGCGCCTGTCACAAGGGCCAAGTCCTGACCACGCTGCGCACCCACGGCCTGGCCGCCCATTCCAGCAGGCCCCAAGCCGGGCGGAATGCCGTGTATCACATGGCGGGGGTTTTGGGGGTCTTGCAGGACTATGCCGATGATGTGGGGCAACGCGCCCCTGACCCGATGTGCGGGGCACCCAGTTTCAGCGTTGGCGTGATCCGGGGCGGCGACAATGCCTGTTCCGTGCCAGATTTCTGCGAAATCGACGTGGACCGCCGCACCATTCCTGGCGAAGCCACGTCCCAAGTCATTGACGAATTGAAGGCTGTCTTGGCCAAAGCAAAGGCAACCACACCCGCTTTGGACTGCACCATCGCGCCGCCGTTTTTGGACCTGCCCCCGCTGGACACACCCCTGGACAGCCCGGTGGTGCAGGCGATGCAGGCCGCGTGCACGGATGTGATTGGACAGGCGGATGTGGTGGCATTTCCTGGGTCCACCGATGCGCCGAATTTTCACTGTCCCACGATCATCTGTGGGCCGGGCGACTTGGCGCAGTGCCATTCTTTGGACGAATATGTCAGCATCGCGCAAATCGAAGACGCGGTGCGTATCTATGTGCACGCGATCATAGCCCTGCAGCACTTGGGCAAGGAAGACGCGTGATGGATTGGCGCACAAAACTGTTGGACCCCGCCCCCCAGGCGCGACGGGATTATGCGTCGCTGGCCACGCCGGTGTATCGTGGGTCCACCGTGGTGTTTGATCACCAAGGGGCCGTCACCGACGATTGGCGACAGGCAGACAACGGGTATTCCTATGGTCTCTATGGCACCCCGACGGCGCTGGAATTGGCCGCGCGGATCGCTGGCATAGAAGGCGCCCATGAAACATTCATCGTGCCCGGCGGGCAGTCGGCCATAGCACTGATTTACCTGGCGTACTGCCAAGCGGGCAGCCACGCCTTGGTGCCCCATTCCGCCTATGGCCCGAACAAAGCCATGGCCGAAGGCATGCTGGCCGGGCTGGGCATCACTGTGGACCCCTATGACCCCATGATCGGCGCGGGCATCGCTGACCTGATCCAAGGCAATACGACGCTGATTTGGTGCGAAAGCCCCGGTTCAGTCACCATGGAAATCCAAGACGTGCCCGCCATAGTCCAAGCCGCCCATGGCAAAGGTGTGGCTGTGGCGTTGGACAACACCTATGCCGCGGGGGTGATGTTTGATGCCTTTGCCCACGGCGTTGATGTGTCCATGCAAGCTTTGACCAAATACGTTGGCGGCCACAGCGATCTTTTGTTGGGGGCGGTGTCGGCGCGCGACGCGGCGGCCTTGGACAAGTTGGGCCCGATTTATCAGCAATTGGGCTTGGCGGTGTCGCCCGATGATTGCAGCCTGGCCCTGCGCGGGCTGCAAACCCTGGCCGTGCGCTTGGATGCGTTGGAACGCGGGGCCCTGGACGTGGCGCACTGGTTGGCGGATCAGGCCCTGGTGCAAGATGTGTTTCACCCCGCCTTGCCGTCCTGCCCCGGTCATCAGATTTGGGCGCGGGACTTCACCGGGTCGGCCAGCGTGTTTTCCTTCACCTTCAAGGACGATGTTCCCGCAGCCCGGGTGGTGGATTTCATCAATGCCTTGAAGGTGTTTAAAATCGGTCTCAGCTGGGGCGGGGTGAACAGCTTGGCTGTGGTGTACCCAGACCTGGACCGACCGCACCAAGACTTTGGCGGGCGCATCGTTCGGCTGAACATTGGCCTGGAAAATCCGCAGGACCTGATCGCTGACCTGAAGGCCGCGATGACCGCAATCTGACCTTGCGGTATGGCGCGGTCCAAGGCCCGGTTAGGTCAGGTCACCTGAGCACGGGTTTGAAATTCCGGGGCCTTCCAAGTTTCGTCCTGCAAAATCCCTTCCAAAATATCGACGGCCCGCAGGATATCATCTTCGCCGATAAACAGCGGCGTGATCCCAAAGCGCATGATATCAGGCGCGCGAAAATCACCGATAACGCCCTGGGCAATCAAGGCCTGCATACAGGCATAGCCGTGGTCGAATTGAAACGCGATATGGCTGCCGCGCTGGTGGGGATCGCGCGGGCTGGCCAGGGTCAATGCGGGACAGCGGGCTTCCACCTGCGAAATGAACAGATCCGCCAAGTCCACCGCTTTGGCGTGGACATCGGCCATGTCGACCCCATCCCAGACATCCAGCGCGCTGGCCAAAAGGGTGAAGGCTGCGATGGACGGCGTGCCAATGCGCATCCGTTCGATCTTGCCCGGCGCGGGGCGAAATCCGGTTTCAAACGCAAAGGGGCTGGCGTGGCCGTACCAGCCCGACAAAAAGGGTTCCACCGTGTCCAACAAACGCGGCGCGACGTAGATGAATGCCGGCCCCCCTGGCCCCGCGTTCAAGTATTTATAGGTACACCCCACCGCAAAATCGACATTGCTGCCCGCCACGTCCACGGGAATGGCCCCTGCAGAATGGGCCAAGTCCCACACCACAACAGCCCCCACACGATGGGCTTTTTCGATGATGGCCGCCATGTCGTGGCGGCGGCCGGTGCGATAGTCCACTTCTGTCAACATCACAACGGCCACATCTTCGGTGATGCTGTCCAGCACATCTTCGGGATCGGGCGTGCGCAGGGAATATCCCGCGTCTTTCAGCTTGATCAGCCCTTCGGCGATGTAAAGATCGGTGGGGAAATTGCCGTTGTCCGACAAGATCACCCGGCGGTCCGGCACCATGGCCAACCCAGCAGACACCGCCTGAAACACCTTGATGGACAGCGTGTCACTGACCACCGTGGTGCCCGATGCCGCGCCGATCAATCGACCCAAGCGGTCCCCCAAGGCGTTCGTTTGCATCCACCAGTTCTTCGTGTTCCAGCCCTTGATCAGCTCTGTCCGCCATTCGTCCAGCAAGAAGCGGTTCATGGCATCGGGGGCGGCCTTGGGCATGGGCCCCAAGGAATTGCCGTTCAGATAAATCATCCCTGGCGGGATATCGAACATGGCGCGCGTGGCGGTGAAATCAGTCATGGCACGTCCTTTCCAAAACCCGCCCGCAGATGCAAGCGCAGCGTGGGCCAGGTCTGCCGTTTGGCCTTTACGCCTGCCCCATGCTGTTGATGCTGGCCAGCAGGGCTGCGGCTTGGATCAATCCAGCACCCGCAACGCCGCACAGTTGCGGCAGCGTCAACCATTCCAACGCCCAGGCTTGGCCGGACCTGAACCCTTCGTGGCGGGCGGATTGGGTCAACAGACTTTGCAATGCCCCTGCCTGGACAGCCAGCGTGATCAGCGTTTCGGCTTTGACGGGGTTGTTTTTGTGGGGCATCGCCGACGATGCGCCCCCGTCCAATACGATGTGATCAGGGCCAAGGGCGGCCATCAAGGCGATGTCTTCACCGATCTTGCCTGTCAGGGTGGCGATGCGTGTCAGGCCGTGGCCAACGTCTGAAACAACAGTGCGGTCGGTGTGCCACGCCTGTCCGGGATCTTTGAAATTCAACTGCTTGGCAAAGGCCGCGCCCAACGCCCCAGCCTGGGGATGGTCGCGCACCCCGATGGGGCCACCCCACTGGATACACCGGCAGTCCGTGGTGATCCGGGCCAGATCATCTTGCAATCGGGACACGGGCTGCCGCCAGCGGTCAATCACGATGCCCACATGGGTTTCCAAGGCGGGCTGCATCCGTGTGAACGCCATGACACGTCCCACCCCAAAGCGCTGGTGCAGGGCCGCCAGTTGCCCGTCCAACGCCGCCAATCTGGTGGACAGAACCGCCAACACTTCCACCAGTGCCAGCATCAACGCGGTGTCCATCACGTCCTGCGACGTTAGCCCATCGTGCACCAATGGCGCGGCGTCCCGGGGCAGGTGGTCTTTCAACCGACGGACCAAAGCTGGGATCGGCACACCGTCTTTGGCAAACCCGTCCTGCAAATCCCCAGGCACCAAGGGCGCTGTTTCAATGGCGCAGGCGATTGACCCTGAGTCTGCCGCCTTAGCCACCGTTCCCAAGGCGCGGGTCCAGGCTGCCTCTACCGTCAAAAACCGGCGCAGTTCCGCTTCTGGCGCGAATATTTGATCAAGATCTGGGTCCCCGAACAGGCCCCGCATCCAAGGGTGTGTGCTGGGGGTCAGCATGTCGGGCGCAGCCCCAATATATCCCGCGCTTGGGCCGGTGTCGCCACGGGGCGGTCGTATTTCGCGCACAGGTCCGCGGCCCGCGCAATCAAGGCTGCATTGGACGGGGCCAGGGTATCTTTGTCCAACCTGACATTGTCTTCCAGCCCCGCACGGGTGTGCCCGCCTGCCGCGATGGCCCATTCGTTCACCACCGCCTGCCCTGCCCCGATGCCCGCAGCGCACCATTGCGCATCAGGCGCGCGCGACTGCAGAATGTGGACGTAGAAATCAAACACCTCTCGGTCCAGGGGCATGGCGTTTTTCACGCCCATGACAAACTGAACGTAAAGCTGACCGTAAAGCTGACCCTGCTGGCTGAGTTCGATTGCCTGCACTATGTGGCTCAGATCAAAGGCCTCTACCTCGGGCGTGATGTGATGGACGCGCATTTGTGACGCCAACCAGGCCACAAGGTCGGGCGGGTTTTCATAGACGCGGGTGGGAAAGTTGTTGGACCCCACCGACAGCGACGCCATATCCGGGCGCAGCGGCAACATGGCACCACGGGCTTGCCCGGCCCCGGACCGGCCGCCCGTGGAAAACTGCACGATAACGCCGGGACAGTGCTTTTCCAGGCCTTCCTTCAAAGCCGCGAATTTGTCGGGGTCGCTGGACGGCGTTTCGTCGTCGTTGCGCACATGGGCGTGGATGATCGCAGCCCCCGCTTCCACGGCGGCATGGCTGCTTTCAATCTGTTCATTGACCGTGATGGGCACCGCCGGGTTGTCCGACTTGCGCGGCACCGACCCGGTGATGGCGCAACACAAGATGCAGGGCTTGCCCGTGGGATCAGACATCGAAGAACACCGTTTCGCTTGGACCCTGCAAGTGGACAGCATGGGCATATCCCCCTGCCGTTTTGCGCGCGATCAACGTGGCGGCACGGTCACCGGCCAGGGCCAGCACTGGATCATCGGCATTGTCTTCGTCTGGGAAATAGATCCGTGTGGTTAGCCCAAGACCGATCCCCCGCGCCACGATCCACACCAGAATATGGGGGGCCTGCCCCACTGGCGCACCCGGCTTCAAAGTCTGAAAAACAGCCTGGCCACTGGTCAAATCCGTGGCCTGGCGACCCCAGTTGCAAAACTGATCATCGCCGGTGAACTGCCCCTGCGGAGTGGGTTGCCAAATTTCGATCAGCGCGTCGGTGACCGCGTCGCCCGCGCCGTCAAAAACATGCAGATCCAGGGTGATGCGATCCCCTGTCGGGGAACCCAAGACCATCCGTTCCCCCAGCTGTGGGCCCATGGCGCGCGCTTCCAGCCCGGCCATTTGGGGCGTGCACCCGATGTGAACATAGGGGCCTGCGGTTTGCGATGGGCTTTCTTTTAACTGTGGCATCACGTCCCTTGGGGTTTGTTTTCAAACACAGTCGCCTGGCGGCCGCGCAACACAATGTCGAACCGATAGGCGCGGATGTCCATGGCCACTGTGCGGTCCATATCCAACCGCGCCACCAAACGATCCAAAGCTGCGGCATCGGGGATCGACTGGGCAATGGGGCAACGCGCTATGTGCGGATCACCTTCAAAATACATCTGGGTGATCAGCCGCTGCGCAAACCCGTCCCCGAACACCGAAAAGTGGATGTGCGCAGGCCGCCAGTCGTTGCCGCCATTGGGCCAAGGATACGGGCCAGGTTGCACGGTTCGAAAGGCAAAGCTGCCGTCTGGCGCCGTGATGCATCGCCCGCAACCGCCAAAATTATCGTCCAGGGGCGCAAGATATCCATCGTTGACATGGCGGTACCGGCCCCCAGCATTGGCTTGCCACACCTCTATCAATTTGCCGGGCACCGCGCGGCCCTGCCCGTCCAGCAGCTTGCCGTGCACTAAAATCCGGGGGCCTTGGGCCGATTGCCCGGCGGCGGCATAGTTCACGATCAAGTCGCTGTCCAAAGGGCCAAGGGCGGCGTGCCCAAACGTGGGGCCTGTCATTTCTGTCTGGGTTTGCGGCATCTGCAACAAGGGCTGCTGCGGCGCACGCAAGTGGGTGGACCTGTAATCAGGCCACAGCGGCGGCGGGTGGACCGAAAAATCGCGCGGGGCAAAGGGCGTGTCATCCATGACCTTGGGCTTTCATATCGGCCAGCACCTGCTTTGCCACTTTCAACGCGTGGTTGGCGCGCGGCACACCGGCATAAATCGCCACGTGCTGGAACGCTTGGGCAATGTCACGCTCTGTCGTGCCGGTGCGGGCCGTGGCCCGGATGTGCATCGGGATTTCATCGAAATTGCCGGTGGCCGCCAGCAGGGCCAAGGTCAACATGGATCGGTCCCGCGCGGAAATCCCAGGGTCTGCCCACACGGTGCCCCAGGCCCCTTCAGTGATCAGGGTCTGAAACGGTTCGTCCAACGCTGTGACCTGCGCCGCAGCTTTGTCCACATGGGCATCGCCCAGAACCGCGCGCCGGACGTGGGGCCCAGCGGGTTGGGGATGGGGAATTCCCGCTTCAAAATCCGCGATCCATGTCGCCAATTGGTCTGGCATTTCCAGGCAGGGAACATGGCCCAGATCACTGTGGATTTTCACCTCTGCCCCAGGGATCAAATGGGCCAGGTCTTGCACAGCTGCGGGCGGGACCGATGCATCGTGGGCACCGCCAATGCACAAACTGGGGACGGTGATCTTCTGGGCAAACCCAGCCAGATCGGCATCACGAATGGCCCCACATGCCGCGATATACGCATCGGGCGACGTGCGCCCCACCATGGCTTCGTGCAGCGCCATCCTGTCCGTTTGCGCGGCATAGCTGGGCCCAAACCAATTGTTCACAATCGTCGCAGCACAGGACGGCATTCCATCCTGTTGGACGGCAGCAATCCGGTCGGACCACCGCTGCGATGTTCCGATCTTGGGGGCCGTGTTGCACAAAATGACCCCTTGGATCACATCCGCGCGCTGCGCCGCCAAAACTTGCCCGATCATCCCACCGATGGACACGCCGCAAAACAGCACATTTGTGATGCCCAACGCATCCACCAGTTGGCTGACGTCGTCGGCCAACCCTTCGATGCTGTCCGCCTGCCCCGTGCTGTGACCGTGCCCCCGCAGGTCATAGGTCACCACCCCCAACCCCTTGGGCAGGGCCGCAATCACTTTGTCCCAGATGCTTTGATCGCTGCCCAAGGCATTGGCGAAGACCACCGTGCGCCCCAGCCCGGGCCGATGTCTGTAGGCAATGTGGGCCCCGTTGATTTTCATCACATCCATCTGATCACTCCAACGGCAAGCCGACATAGTTTTCCGCAATCGCCGTCGAGGCTGCCTCGGAAGAGGCGATATAGTCAAACTCTGCCCGCTGCATCCGACGTTCAAAGGGGCCGTAGTCTGGAAACTGATGCATCAAAGTCGACAGCTGCCATGAAAACCGTTCCACCTTCCACACCCGCTTCAAAACCCGCTGGGAATAGGTCTGCAGTGGATCGTCGTTGCCCTTGAAATGCGCGATAAATGCGCGCGACAACTGCCGAACGTCTGCAACAGCCAGGTTCAATCCCTTGGCCCCCGTGGGCGGCACAATGTGCGCCGCGTCCCCGGCCAAAAACAGGGCGCCGTATTGCATGGGTTCGGCCACAAACGACCGCAACGGCGCGATGGATTTTTCAAAGGATGGCCCGGTCTGCAGTTGCCCCGCGGCCTGTTCACCAAGGCGCGTTGCAAAGGCGTTCCAAAACCGATCATCGGACCAGTCGGCCACAGTGTCGCCCGGGTCGCACTGCACATAGTACCTGCTGCGGGTCGGGGACCGCATGGACGCCAAGGCGAAACCGTCTTCGTGGTTGGCATAGATCAGTTCATCGCTGACCGGCGGCGCATCCACCAAAATCCCCAGCCAGCCAAACGGATATACCCGTTCGAACGCCTGCCGAAGATTTTGGGGAATGGCGTTGCGGGACACACCGTGAAATCCGTCGCACCCTGCGATAAATTTGCAGTCGATTGTGTGGATTTGCCCATCGCATTGAAACTGCACCTGCGGTTGGGCCGTTTTCAAATGCTTCGGGACCACTTGGTCGACATTGAAGAAAAACCTTTGCCCTGCATCATGGCGCGCGCGAAACAGATCTTTGGTCACTTCCGTCTGTCCGTAAACCATTACCGACGATCCGGTCAGGCCCTGCAGGTCAATGCGGTGCCGGTCGCCGCTGAAGGCCAAATCGAACCCGGTGTGGGGCAAGCCTTCGCGGTGAAGGCGATCCGCCACGCCCGCTTCTTCCAATGCGTCAACCGTGCCGCGTTCCAGCACCCCGGCGCGCACACGTCCTTCGATATACGCCCGGTCTTTGCGGTCCAACACAATGGTCTCTATGCCAGCCAAACCCAAAAGCTGCGCCAGCAGAAGCCCGCTGGGGCCCGCGCCAATGATGCACACTTGGGTTTGATGGGTCAGGCCCATGGCATCCACCGCCCCAACCAGGCAGTCGGGGCCTTATGTGTGGGAATTTTCTGTCTGACGATCGGCACGCGACACCTTTTCAAATTGCACGCGTATCTTCCCGCGACCGCCCGCGTGTGAAAATGGACAAAGCGAACAAAGTCCTGCACTATCCGATCATCGACAAGATCTACACCGCCGCGAACCAATTGGACACGCCTTTGAAATTCATCCCAAACTATGAACTTTACGGTGAATTCCTGGCGGGCGGCCTGTCAGAACCCATCCACCACGAAAAGATCCGGGATCGCAGCAGCCACCACAATTGGACTATTCGACTTCACCGTCACCGCCGCTTGGGGCAGATTTTTCATTTCCCCACGCCAGGCGTCACGTTTCGGATTGGGGACGTGGACCACCGCACCACAGGCCCGATGATTTTGGTCCTTCCCCCTGATGTGGCCCATGGGTTTTTCTTTCCCAAAGATATGTCGGGGGATGTGGTCAGCCTGCGGTTGGACGAATTGCCGCCCGACATCCAAGCGCAGTTCGGGGCGCTGCGCCGCGACACAGACATGATGTTTGCCCAACACCAATCGCAACACTTTGGGGATGCGGCCAACCTGATCCAACAGCTGGCGCACAGCTTTCACAGTATCAGTGCCGGGCGGGCTGACATCTTGATGGGGCAAGTGCGTTTGATCCTTGCCTATCTGCTGGCGGGCCGGGCCCATGCAAACACCCTGGAACCGGGCCCCCTGCCCCATCCCAGTGGCCCCCATGACAGACAGATCGACCATTTTTGCACCTTGCTGGAAGGCCACTTTCAAGACCCTTGGTCGGTCGGGGACTATGCCCAAAGACTGGGGGTGTCCGCACCCCATCTGACACGGCTGTGCCGATCCAACCTGGGCGCGCCGCCCAACAGTTTGGTGGTGCAACGCAGGCTGGTGGAAGCGAAACGATTGTTGGAATACACGCGCTTGACCCTTGCAGAAATCGCCCACCGTTGCGGATTCCGCGACGCGGCGTTCTTCAGCCGGACTTTCAAGGCCAAGATCAACATAACGCCGCACCAATACCGCATGTCCGTTGCCCCAGAATCGCCGCCCGCGCGATGACATGGGCCACGCTGCGCCTGAAATGGGCAGCACCCTTTGACCAGCCGGTTGCCGCTACGCCAAATAGTCTATGATCGGGCAATCTGGCCTGTTGTCGCCCCGACATGCCGACACCAGGTTTGACAGATCATCGTGAAGCGACTGCAATTCCCGTTGCTTTTGCTTGATTTCATTCAGCCGCTTGGTGGCAATTTGTTTCACATCTGCGCTTGTCCGATCATCTTTTTGGTACAGCCCCAAAAGTTCGCGGCATTCTTCAATGGAAAACCCAAACTCCCGCGCCCGTCGGACAAATATCAGCTTGCGAATTTCCGTATCAGAATAGGTGCGGTACCCCGCGTCAGACCGCCCCTGGGCTGCCACCAGACCAACATCCGCGTAGTATCGAACTGTTTTTACCGGCAATGCGGCGGCTTTACTGGCTTGTGAAATATTCATTGCATTCCCCGCTTGACCTTCCAGTTGGTGGAAACCCTATGTCGACTGTCATGCCATTGGCAAGACACGCAAGGAAGGGACCGATGACCAAGACCGCAACGATTTATCGGATGGTGATGGCCGACCACATTTGCCCGTCGGGGCTGAAGGCGTTGGATCTGTTGAAACGCAATGGATACACGATTGATGACCACCCCCTGAAGGACCGTGCCGCCGTGGACGCGTTCAAGGCGCAGCACGACGTGCAAACCACGCCGCAAATCTTCATTGATGGCGCGCGGATTGGCGGGTTTGATGCCCTAAGCGAATTTTTCGGCAAACCGGTTGCGACGAAAGAGGCGCTGACGTACCGCCCGGTCATTGCCTTGTTCGCGGTTGCTTTTGCCCTGGCCGTGGCCATCACTTGGGTGTCGCGCGGCACTGTCTTTGCAGGACAAACCGTGGGTTGGTTCATCTCTGTTTCTATGGTGCTGCTGGGATTGCAGAAGCTGCAGGACATCGAAAAATTCGCGACGATGTTCTTGAACTATGACCTGCTGGCCCAACGGTGGGTGCGATATGGATACGTCTATCCGTTCATTGAAACCGGTGCGGGTCTGTTGATGACAGCGGGGGTTCTGACCTGGCTGTCGGCGCCGGTGGCCTTGGTTGCGGCAAGCATCGGGGCCGTCAGCGTGTTCAAGGCCGTCTATGTCGACAAAAGAGAGTTGAAATGCGCCTGCGTCGGCGGCGACAGTCGCGTGCCCTTGGGGTTTGTGTCGTTGACGGAAAACCTGATGATGATTGGGATGGCCGTCTGGATGCTGGTGGCCATGTGGTGAAGAACTTCATTGATCCCCGCCATCGTGGCCAAATCCGCTTAATACATGGAACACACCAATGACCAAGACACTTGCAATTCTGACCATGATGATCGTTGGTTCAGTGGCCTTTGCCCATTCAAAGATCAATGCGACGGTGCCCGCACATGAAGCCGTTTTGGCGGCGGCCCCTGAAACGATCGAGTTTGGATTTGCCAAGAAAATTCGGTTGATCAAAGTAGACCTGGCCTTTTCGGATCAGCCAAAGGTGCCGTTGGATTTGGGGGATCAAACGTCCTTTGCAACGACGTTCAATCTGCCTTTGGTCCCGTTGGGCAGTGGCACATATGTGATCGGGTGGCGGGGTCTAAGCATTGATGGTCATGTCATGACCGGTGAATTTATGTTTGTCGTCGAATAATCTGCGATGGACACTTGGGCGCTGTATTCTGCGATTTCAAAGTTCGCGCTTTATGTGGGGGCCCTAGGGGCCACGGGCCTGTGCCTGTGCGCTGTTGTGTTTGCCAAGCACATATCGCTTGCGGCCCACAGACACAGGATCAGCAGCTTGGCGATCGCCGGTCTTGCAGCATCTGTGGCCAGTTATCTGTTGCGCGGCGCGTCCCTTATGGGGGACTGGTCGGGCGCCGTTGATCCTGAAATCCTGGGCATATTGTGGGAAACGCCCGTTGGGACAGCCTTGGCCTTACGCCTGGTGGGCTTCACGTTGATCTTGGCCGGGATGGTTTTTTTGCGCCGGGGCCTTTGGCTGGCAATTGTGGGCGGTGGCTTAACGGTTTGGAGCTTTGCCCAAATCGGCCATATCGCGGACAAACCAGGTGTTTTGCTTGGGCTGGTCTTGGGGGTCCATTTGGGCATCGCGGCCCTTTGGATTGGGGTTTTGACGCCGCTGCGAAGCTTGGCCATGCGCCCCGACACACAGGCCCAGGCAGCGGACCTGGGCCACAGATTTGGGCAGGTCGCAGCTTGGCTGATACCCATGCTGGTCGTGGCCGGCATGTATATGACATGGCAACTGGTGGGCGGGCCGGCCGGTCTTGTGACGCCTTATGGCCTGGTGCTGTTGGCGAAGTTGGGCTGCGTTGCCGGGCTGTTGGGGTTGGGTGCTGCAAATAAGCTGCGCTTTGTCCCAGCCCTAAGGTCTGGTGACCCATCGGCGGGACGGCACCTGTCCCGATCCATCGCCCTGGAATGGGGTTTGATCTTTTTGATCTTGGCCGCCACGGCGTGGCTGACGACGTCCTTTTCGCCCATGGTTTGACCGCAGGCATCGCGTGATCCTGGCGGGTGGTGGCTTTGTTGGGTCCGCTTCAGCGGGTCACGACCGGTTCGACAAAAACGCAAGAAGATGCGCGGTCAAATCTGCGGGCGCTTCTTCGGGGATGGCATGCCCACAGGGCAAACCCACACCCGTCACATCGCGCGCTTTTTCCTGCCACGTCGCCTTCACGTCATAGGTTTGCCCGACAACGCTTTGCTGTCCCCATATAGCCAGCAGCGGTGCTTCGATCCGACTGGCCAGGTCCTGGCGGTCATGGTCAAGATCAATGCTTGCGGCTGCGCGGTAATCTTCGCAAATCGCATGCAGCGTGGCTGGGTCGCGGTACGTGCGCAGGTATTCGGCGATGGCGGCTTCCTCTACAGCCCCATCCACCTTCACCTGACCCGCAATGTGGCGGCGCAGGAAATATTCCGGGTCGGTGGCGATCATTCTTTCCGGCAAGCCGTCGGGCTGGATTAGAAAGAACCACCAGAAGTACCGCGTCGCAAAGGCTTGATCGGTTTGGTCATACATCGTCAGCGTTGGGGCAATATCCAACACCGCCAACCGGTCAACCGCGTGCGGAAAATCAAGCGCAAGGCGGTGGGCCACCCGACCCCCCCGGTCATGGCCGACGACGGCAAAACGGTCATGGCCCAAGTGCTGCATCAAAGCGATCTGATCGGCGGCCATCACCCGTTTGGAATATGGCCAATGCGTTGGATCACTGCGCGGTTTATCACTGTCACCATACCCCCGCAGATCAGGGGCAATCACGGTGTATCCCGCCGCCACAAGCTGCGGGGCAACCTTGCGCCACACGATGTGCGTTTGCGGATGGCCGTGCAGCAGCAAGACTGGCGGTCCAGACCCTGCACTGGCGGTGTTTATGGCAAGATCAGGCAGTGCAACCTTTTGGACATCAAACCCATCAAGGAAAGCAGAGCCGGGCACCTATGCCCCTTCCAAAACAGCGTCAGCGATGGCCGCGCCACAGGTCTTGGTATCCGCCGGTCCGCCAAGATCAGGGGTGCGCAGTGCGTCTTGCGCCAACACACGCTCTATGGCGGCGATGATCGACGCGCTGGCCGCTTCTGCGCCCAAGTGTTCCAACATCATGGCAGCAGCCCAAATCTGGCCAACGGGATTGGCAATGCCTTGGCCCGCGATATCCGGCGCAGACCCGTGGACCGGTTCAAACAGGGATGGGAATTTGCCTTCTGGGTTGATGTTGCCGGACGGCGCGATCCCAATGGTGCCGGTGCAGGCAGGCCCCAGGTCCGACAAAATGTCCCCAAACAGGTTAGAGGCCACCACCACATCAAACCAATCGGGGTGCAAAACAAATTGCGCGGTCAAAATATCGATGTGGTACTTGTCCACTTTGATGTCGGGATATTGCGTTGCCATTTCCGCGACCCGTTCATCCCAGTACGGCATGGTGATCGAAATCCCGTTGGATTTGGTGGCCGAGGTCAGATGCTTGCCACGCTTTGCCGCCAGATCGAAGGCATATTTCAAAATGCGATCAACGCCAACGCGGCTCATGACGGTTTCTTGCAAAACGATCTCGCGATCAGTGCCCGGAAACATTTTGCCGCCGATGGAAGAATATTCGCCTTCGGTGTTTTCGCGCACAATCATCATGTCGATGTCCCCAGGGGCACGACCCGCCAAGGGCAGCGGCACCCCTGGCATGGCCCGTGCCGGACGCAGGCTGACGTACTGATCGAATTCCCGCCGGAACTGGATCAATGATCCCCATAGCGATACGTGATCGGGCACCACTTCGGGCCACCCCACAGCGCCGAAAAACAACGCATCGCTGCCCCCCAATTGGTCTTTCCAATCGTCCGGCAACATCTGTCCATGCATGGAATAATAATCAGCAGATGCAAAATCGTGATCGGTGAAATCAAAGCCCAGATCAAATCGCTTCGCCGCCGCCTGCAACACACGAACACCTTCAGGTGTCGTTTCCTTCCCGATACCATCCCCGGGGATCACTGCAATTTTCCAACTATTCCTTGCCATGTCGTTCCCCTGCGTTGCGGCCGAAGTAACGCAACCGTGCAGGCCAAGCAATACAACGGCACCGCCAAGGTTCGACACGTCTTGGCCGTCGAATAATGACATTCAATGCAAAGCCGCACCCGGGGGTCCGTCGATCGCCGCGCATGCTGCAATGGTGGAGGCACCGTTGGTCTTTGGCCTCTGATCGG
>JAHDDS010000031.1 GCA_020629235.1 Planktomarina sp. | reverse complement strand
CCATGCCCCCCATCGAAGATCACGACCTGCGATACAAGCTGGCCAATGAGCTGCACGCGCGGCCGTTTCCAACGCTGAACGCCCCCACGACGGCCAGTTATTTGGCCATCAAAGTGGCCGACAACGCCGCTGCACGGGATCGGGAGTTGGACCGGGCGCATTTGTTGGACCTGTTGGATCGATACGGGGCGGATCATCCCGCGCCGGGGGCCACGCATTACTATGGCAAGGTCGGCAAGGTCTGGTTGAAGTGGGAACAACACACGGAATTCATGACCTATACCGCCTTTGCGGACGGTGTTTCAGAACGCGCGTTTGACCCTGCCGATTTTGAGATTTTTCCCGACGATTGGTTGGATGCAGCCCCTGGCCAGCGGCTGACATCGGCCCTTGTGCGGGTGGTGGAAAAGGATGATCCAGGCCAAATTCGCCAACATTTGGAAGATTGGTTCGTGGCGGAAAGCTTGGCTGTGTCGCGGGTTTTGGATGCGTCGGCCACAGTGGCTGCGGACTTTCGGATTGATCCGGCAGGCCACATGCGGTTCGCCATCTTTGTGGGGCCGGATACGGGCGAACGGCGCATTGGCCGCATCGTCCAGCGCATGTGCGAAATTGAGACCTATAAATCCATGTCGATGCTGGGATTGGCGCGGGCCCGGAATTTGGGGCCGGGCATGGGGGCGTTGGATCAAAAGCTGTCGGTCTTGGTGGAACAGATGGCGGGCGAAGCGGTGGCGCCCGAAGAAACGTTGCATGAATTGCTGACCATTTCGACGGAACTGGAAAACATGTCGGCCCAAGCCAGTTTCCGGTTTTCCGCCACCAAAGCATACGAGGCGCTGGTGACGCAACGGATCGCGGTGCTGCGCGAAGAACGGTTCAACGGGCGGCAGACGTTCCATGAATTTATGATGCGGCGGTTCGATCCTGCGATGCGGACGGTCAACGCCACCCAAACGCGTCTGCAAGCCATGGCGGATCGGGCCATTCGGGCGGGTGATTTGCTGCGCACGCGGGTGGATGTAGAACGCCAAGGCCAAAACCAAAAGCTGCTGGAAAGCATGGACAAACGCGCCGATCTGCAGCTGCGGTTGCAAAAGACGGTGGAAGGATTGTCTGTCGTGGCCATCAGCTATTACGCCATCAACTTGGTGCTGTATGTCCTGGGGCCGATCCCCGATCTGTTGGGGGTGTCCAAGCTGTGGGCGGGGGCTTTGGTGGCGCCTTTGGTGATCCTTGGGGTCTGGCTGTCGGTGCGGCAAATCCGAAAATCTGCCGAATAAGCTTGACGTTCCCCGGCTGGATTGAAACGATTTTGCCATGCGAAAAACACCCAAAGACTTGCTGGACGCGTTGGTGGGCTTTCCCACCGTCAGCCGGGACAGCAACCTGCCGCTGATTGACTTTGTGGAAGATTATCTGGCCAGCCACGGCATCACTGGTCACCGAATTCCCACCGACGATGGGCAAAAGGCCGGGTTCGTGGCCCAGGTGGGCCCGGACGTGGACGGGGGGATCGTGCTGTCGGGGCACACCGACGTGGTGCCCACCGAAGGGCAGGCCTGGTCAACCGATCCTTTTACCGTCGTGGAACAAGACGGGCGATACTATGGACGGGGCACATGCGACATGAAGGGGTTCGTGGCCCTGGCCGTGGACGCCATGGTGGCTGCCAAAGACCGCGACCTGAAACGTCCCTTGCAATTGGCCCTGTCGCGGGACGAAGAAATCGGCCTGTTGGGGGCGCCGGATGTGGCCCAAGCCTTGTTGGATCACTATCCCAAAGCGGGTGCCGTGATCGTGGGGGAACCCACAAACATGGGCGTCGTGACGGGCCACAAGGGCTGCGAAGGGCTGCATGTCACCGTACGCGGGTTCGAAGTGCATTCGTCGAAGTATTTCGAAGGGGTGTCCGCCATCATGTACGCCGCGCGTTTGGTGGATTGGTGCCGACAGCGTACCGAAGCCAACAGGGATGCCCCGCGCAGCGCCATTGCCGCACTCTATGATCCGCCGTTCACGACGCTGCACTGTGGGGTGTTCAACGGGGGGACAGCAGCCAATATCACGGCGAAGGACTGTTTCTTCACCCTGGATATCCGCTGTGTGGGGGACGAAGACCCGGGCGATTACGTCAAAGAATTGCGCGCTTTCGCGGACGATCTGGAACGTGAAATGCAAGCCATTCACCCCGACACGGGCATTGATTTTGACTTCATCCCAGGGCCCGGCGTGGCCCCCGAAGTAAATGGCAAGGCCGAAGCGTTGACCCGGCGCATCACCGGCGACAATTCCGTGCGCACCGTGTCTTACGGCACCGACGGGGGGTGGTTTCAAAAGATGGGCTTTTCCACTGTGATTTGCGGGCCGGGGTCCATCGACCAAGCCCACCAGCCTGACGAATACATCGAAATTTCAGAGTTTGAGAAAGGCCACGCGATGCTGGCCCAAGTCTTGGACACATTGGAGGAGGACGCCTGACATGGCCACCCGCAACCGCTTTGCCGAACTGCTGCCCGAGCTGACCGAAATCCGCCGCGACATCCATGCGCATCCCGAAATCCTGTTCGACACCCATCGCACCAGCGCCAAGGTGGAAGCATTCTTGAACGACATCGGCTGCGACGAAGTGGTGACCGGACTTGGGCGCACGGGGGTTGTGGGGGTGATCAAAGGCAAAACCGACACCAAGGGCAAAGTCATTGGCCTGCGCGCGGATATGGACGCCTTGCCGATCTTGGAAGCCACGGGGTTGGACTATGCGTCCAACACCGAAGGGGCGATGCACGCGTGCGGCCATGACGGGCACACCACGATGCTGATGGGCGCTGCGAAATACCTGGCAGAAGAACGCAACTTTGACGGCACAGTCGTGGTGATTTTCCAGCCCGCCGAAGAAGGCGGCGGGGGCGGGCGCGAAATGTGCGAAGACGGCCTGATGGACCGTTGGAACATTCAAGAGGTGTACGGGATGCACAACATGCCCGGGATGCCCGAAGGGTCCTTCCATATCCGCACCGGGGCGTTCTTCGCCAGCACGGACCAATTCGACATCATCGTGCGCGGGAAAGGGGGCCATGCCGCCAAACCCCAAGACGCCATCGACCCCACCGTGATCGCCAGCCACATCGTCTTGGCGCTGCAAACCATCGCCAGCCGCAACGTGGACCCGGTGGGGCAGATCGTGGTGTCCGTCACCAGCTTTGAAACGGAATCCAAAGCCTACAACGTGATTCCGCCATTGGTGCACATCAAGGGCACGGTGCGGACCCAGGCCGAAGACATCCGCGCCATGGCCCGCGAACGTTTGCATGCCCTGGCCGAAGGGACGGCCGCAGCATTCGGCGGCGAGGCAGAGGTGCAATACCACGACGGATACCCGGTCATGATCAACGATGCAGACATGACCGAACACGCTGTGGCTGCCGCCAAACGTGTGGCAGGTGATTGTGTGACAGATTCGCCCTTGATCATGGGGGGCGAGGACTTCGCATACATGGCCAATGAACGGCCCGGGGCATACATTTTGGTGGGCAACGGCGACAGCGCACCGGTGCATCACCCGGAATACAATTTCAACGACGACGTGATCCCCGCAGGGTGTTCGTGGTGGATCGAAGTTGTGGAAGGGCGCATGCCTGCGGGGTAAGATGCGCCGCCGGGGGCATGTGTTGCGTCGCAATCCCTGGACCGTTGCGGTGCAATTTCAGTTACGCGTGACCCATCAAGATGATGGGACCCCTTGCCGTGACAGATCAGACATTCCAATCCTTCAGCTTCGGCACCCAGGTGCGCAAATCACCGTATTCCGACGCGGCATTGCGGTGGGGGGCGCAGGGGTTTTCTGTGTACAACCACATGTACATCCCGCGTGATTTTGGCGACCCGGTTCAGAACTTTTGGAACCTGGTGAACGACGCAATTTTGTGTGACGTGGCGGTCGAACGGCAGGTGGAAATCACGGGCCCGGATGCAGCTAAGTTCACGCAATTTCTGTCGTGCCGGGACCTGTCAAAGTGTGAGGTGGGCCAGTGCAAATACGTGCTGATCACCGACCAAGACGGCGGCATCATCAACGATCCGATCTTGCTGAAATTGGGCGAAAACCACTTTTGGCTGTCCATTGCCGACAGTGACGTGTTGCTGTGGGCCAAGGGCGTTGCTGCCTGCGCCGGCATGGATGTGCAGATCACGGAACCCGATGTGTCGCCGCTGCAATTGCAAGGCCCCAAGTCCCGCGACATTCTGCGGGCGGCCTTTGGCGATGCCCCGGCAGAGCTGCGATACTACCGGTTCATGGAATACGATTGGCACGGTGTGCCCCTGGTGATTTCGCGCACCGGCTGGTCATCTGAATTGGGGTACGAGATTTTCTTGCGCGATGGGGCGCACGGCGACGCGCTGTGGGAACACATCATGGCGGTCGGCACGCCCATGGGGTTGAAGCCCGGTCACACGTCGGCCATTCGCCGGATTGAAGCGGCGATGCTGTCGTATCACGCGGATATGACCCTGGCGAACAACCCGTTTGAAATGGGCATGGACCGCTTGGTGGATCTGGATATGGACGCGGATTTTGTCAGCAAAACAGCATTGACGCGGATCAAGGCTGAAGGGGTGGCGCAGAAATTCGTCGGCATGGTCATCGACGGCCCGCCCTTGACGGGGGCCAACGACGAAAACTGGCCTGTCGTGGCAGGGGGCGAACAGGTGGGGCAAATCAATTCGGCCATCCATTCGCCGCGCTTGGATCAGAACATCGCCTTGGCGATGGTGGGGGCGGATCACGCCGCTGATGGCACACAATTAAAGGTCGAGATGATGGGTGCTACGCGATCGGCCACGGTCGTGCCCAAACCATTCTTTGATCCGAAAAAAGCGATTGCTGCAAAAGGTTGAACAAAGTTCACATTTGGTATTGAACATCGTTCATATCTTGTGCCATGGTGCCGTCAAGACGATGGAACCATAGCAAGGATATGAAACATGAAAGCGATTAGACGACCGATTTTTTGGTTTGGCCTGGCCATGTGGGTGGTGTCTTTCGCCTTGGCCACGCTGTTGGTTCAGCTTGGCGCCCAGGTCATGTCAGATGTGCCCACAGCAGGGCGGCAGATATCCCAATCGGAGTTCATCGATGCAGATGCCATGGCCGGGGTGGAAGGCAAAATCAAAGGCCTTCAACGGGCGCTGGATGCCAATGCCCAAGCCCAAGAAGACGCCAGGTTCCGCCTGCAATCGCGCACGTTGGATTATGACACGCAGCGGACCGGGTTTGAAAATTGGCTAAAAACCAGAACGGCCACACAATCGGAAGACCAAAACCCGGAAGTCACACGACGGGTCAAAGCCTTGGAACAGTTAAAGGCGGCCCAACGCGATGCCCAGGCCGCCGTCAATGATTTGGTGGAAGATAAAGCCAACCTTGACAGATCTTTGCAGGCCCTTCGGCAAGAAGGCCGATCGCTGCGCCAAGCCGCAGCAGTCCCCTATCAAAGTGCCTTAAAGGTAGAGGTGCTGAAGGTTTTCCTGATCCGCCTGGCCTTGACCTTGCCATTGCTGCTGGTTTCAGTCTGGCTGATCGCACGCAAACGGCAGTCCGCTTATTGGCCGCTGTACCGCAGTTTCATCATGTTTTCCCTGTTCGCCTTCTTTGTGGAACTGGTGCCCTACCTGCCATCTTATGGTGGCTATGTGCGCATCGCTGTGGGCATCGTTTTGGTCTGTGCGGCGGGGCACTATACCATCAAATATATGGCCCGATACTTAAGCCGCAAAAAACAAGAAGAAGCCCAGCCTGAAGCGGAAAAGCGCAAAGCCATCCCGTACGAAGCTGCCATCAAGAAAATCACCCAAGGCGTTTGCCCCAGCTGTGATCGACAGTTCCAATTGGCGGCGGGCAAAAAGTCCGACGCAGCCCAGCCCCCGAAAATAGACTTCTGCGTACACTGCGGCTTTTCGCTGTTTCGCAAATGCGGCAGTTGCGGGGAACGGGAAAATTCGTTCTTCAAGTTCTGCGGGTCGTGCGGCGTGCCATCCACATCAGCGCAGCCGGGGCAGGGGTGATTTACCCGCCTGTATGGCTCATGTGGCGGGACATTTTCCCGCCTTCATTGCCGCGCGAATAGTCAAAATCATGCCCTTTGGGTTTCAGACCGATTGCATTGTGAATGGCGTCGATCAACAGGTCGTCGCCTTCGCTGGTCCGCAGGGGGCCGCGCAGGTCCGATTTCCCTTCTTGCCCAAGACAGGTGTAAATTTCCCCCGTGCAGGTCACGCGCACACGGTTGCAGCTTTCACAAAAATTGTGGGTCAGGGGGGTGATGAACCCAACGCGCTGGCCAGTGTTTTCGATGCGCACATATCTGGCCGGACCGCCGGTGCGGTCGGGCAAATCGGTCAGGGTCATGGTTTGGGTCATTTGGCGGCGCAGGTCTGACAAGGCCCAGTATTGTCCGATGCGGTCGGTGTCGCCCATGTCGCCCATGGGCATCACTTCGATGAACGTCAGGTCCATTCCGCGATCTGCACAGAACGCCAGCAGCGTGTCGATCTCATCTTCGTTGAAGTCTTTCAAGGCCACCACATTCAACTTCACAGCCAGCCCTGCCGCCTGGGCGGCATCCAGCCCGCGCAGCACGGTGTCCAGCTTGCCCCATCGGGTGACGCGGGCAAATTTTTCGGGGTCAAGCGTGTCCAGCGACACGTTAATTCGTCGCACGCCTGCGGCAAACAGATCCGCTGCGAACCGATGCAACTGACTGCCGTTGGTGGTTAGCGTCAATTCCTGCAATCCGCCCGTGTCCAAGTGGCGGGCCATGGCGTTGAAAAATGTCATAATCCCCCGGCGCACCAGGGGTTCACCGCCGGTGATCCGCAGTTTTTCAACCCCCAGACCCACAAAAGCAGAACACAAGCGGTCCAATTCTTCTAAGCTGAGAAGATCGCGTTTGGGCAGAAACTGCATGTTTTCGGACATGCAATAGACGCAGCGAAAGTCGCACCGGTCCGTCACAGACAACCGCAGGTACGTGATCTTGCGGGCAAAGGGATCAATCAGCGCCATAGGGGACAGGTAGCGGTGGTTTTCCCCCCTCACAAGGGTGTATAAAAGGTTGTGATCTGCAGCCGCCGTTTTTAGGGTTCCGATATGCGATATCTTGTTCCTCTTTGTGTTTTGTCTTTGGCGGGGTGTACCGGCACGTTTCCCGGACTTGCGCCGCAGCCTGAAACCCCCAATGTGGTGGAAACCGCGCCGTCCCAGGTGGTGGATCCCAATGTGATCGACCCCAACGCGCCGCTGTCCACCAGCCCGCAAGCGTCCACAACGGCGATGTCGCCCGTGGCGCGGCCCGCTGATTTGAAAATTGCGCAGCCGGTGGTGGAAAAAACAGAACTGCCGCCGCCGCCCAAGCCCGTCGTCACCAATGACACATTGGGCACAACGGTGGTGTCTTTGGGTGATCCCACCCAGCCCGGCATCTGGATCAAAACGCCTTTGGTGAAATCTGGCCGAAAGGGGCGCATCGTGGCCCCCAGTGGCAAAGAGGTGGTGGCCGACTTCATCCCCCTTGGTGGCCCTGTCACCGCAGGCAGCCAAATTTCGCTGCAAGCCATGCAGGCCTTGGGGTTGTCTTTGACAGATTTGCACACAGTGGCCCTTAAACCGCTTTAACTCCGCGATGACGCGTCTTCTGGACCCCACGCAAACCTTCGCGGAATTGTCGGCGGGGTTTGCATGGGACATCCCGGATCGCTTCAACTTGGCACAGGCCTGTCTTTACCGACATGCCGATACCCGCCCCGCCGCCACCGGTTTGATCGATTGCACCGGGGATCGTCGCATTTGGGACTATGGCGAATTGGCCCGCCACTCCCGGCGGGTTGCGGGCTTGCTGGCGGACATGGGCGTGGGCCAAGGGGACCGGGTGGCAATTTTGTTGCCCCAAGGACCGGCCACGCTGATTGCGCATTTTGCGACCTATCACCTTGGGGCCGTCGCCTTGCCCTTGTTCACCCTGTTTGGTTCGTCGGCGCTGGATTACAGATTGCGCGACAGCGGGGCAAAAGTGGTGGTCACAGAACGCGGCCAGTTGTCCAAACTGCCCGCCGGGCCCGACGTTTTGTCCATCGACGGCGGGGCACCGGATTTTTGGGCAACCGGTTCAGTGCCACCACCCATGGTGGACACCGCCGCCGAAGATCCAGCCGTGATGATCTATACCTCTGGCACGACGGGGGACCCCAAGGGGGTGCTGCATGCCCACCGATTTTTGTTTGGCCATCTGCCCTGTATGGAACTGGGCCACGGCGGTTTTCCCAATGGCGCCGAGGTGGGGTGGACCCCTGCGGATTGGGCCTGGATCGGGGGTCTGATGGATATGGCCATGCCGTGCTTTTATTACGGTGTGCCATTGGTGGCGAAACGATTTACCAAGTTTGACGCGGACGATGCCTTTGCCTTGATGGTGCGCGAATCTGTGACCCGCGCTTTCTTGCCGCCCACAGCGCTGAAGCTGATGCGCAAAACTGACCCGCCCGCTGGTCTGGCCTTGCAATCCGTCACGTCGGGGGGCGAACCTTTGGGCGACGATCTTGTGGCCTGGCTGGGGGATGCCGTCGGGGCAGAGGTGAACGAACTTTATGGCCAAACCGAATGCAACCTGTGCATCGGATCAGCGCGTGCGCAAAGTGTGGCGCGCCAAGGCACCCTTGGCCAACCGTTCCCCGGATTTGACGTGACCATTTTGGATGGTGACGGGCTTCCTGTTCCGCCGGGTGAATTGGGGCAAATCGCAGTGCGCCGGGGCACGCCGTCCATGATGTTGGGGTATTGGAACAAGCCGGACAAAACCCAGCAGAAATTTCTGGGGGACTGGATGTTGACCGGGGATTTGGGAACGATGGACGCCGATGGTTTCGTCACATTTGTGGCCCGCGATGACGATGTCATCACCTCTGCCGGGTACCGTATCGGCCCGTCCGAGGTAGAGGCCGCATTGGCCCGCGACCCGGACGTGGTGATGGCCGCCGCTGTGGCAAAGCCGGACCCGATCAAAGGCCATGTGGTGGCGGCGTTTGTGACCGTGGCGGGCCAAGTGCCCGAAGGGTTTGAGGCCCGCCTGATAGACCGGGTGCGCCGTGACGCATCCCCCCATATGGCCCCCAAATCCGTCACTGTCATCGACGCCATGCCCATGACGGCCACAGGGAAAATTCAGCGCAAAGTCCTGCGCGACCGGTTCATTTGATCAGGCGCAATGCTTCGCGCACCGCAAAGGGTTTCATGGCCGCGCCGTGGGTGTCGATGAAGGTTTGCACACGCAGGGGATCGCGCCGCGACAAATCCCGCAACCACCAGCCCACTGCTTTTTGAATGAACCAATCGTGGTCGGCCACATACCCCGCAGCCCATCCCAAAATCCGTTCCCGCTGGTCCAGTTCTGCGGGTTTGGGGTTGCGGTTTTTGGTCCAGGGCAGGGTGATGACCAAAGCCGCACGGCGGGTCCACATGTGGTCCGACGTCGTCCAGTCTTCCACTGCGTCCAACCGCGTGGGGTCTGCGCTTAAGCGCCGCTGGCCCGCCATACAGGCGTGATCTGCCACGGCCCAAGCGTCAAAATCTGGCACCCAAGATTGGATCATGTCCCACGCGGATTGATCATCGGGTTTGATCCGGGCCTGGGTCAGAAGTTTGGCGGCGCAGATCATGGCTTCGTGCACATTGGTGCGCCACAAACCGTCCGCCAATGCCAGTCGGGTGTCCAAATCCAAATCACGCCGCCACGCTTTGGCAAAATCGTCCAGCACTGGATTGGCCACCCCCAGATAGGGGCGATCGACTTTGTGATACCGTGCCATATCCGCCGCTTTGCCGGGCACACTGTGCCGCGTCAAAAGATCCAATGCGGCGTCGGGCGTCATTCCACCGTCACAGATTTCGCCAGGTTGCGCGGCTGATCCACGTCTGTGCCCATGGCAACAGCCGTGTGATAGGCCAGCTGTTGCGCAGGGGCGGCATAGACGATGGGCGCCACAAATTCGCTGCAGGTGGGCAGGGTCAAAGTATGCCAGGTCCCATCAGACGCCAGGTCCAAACCCCGTTGGTCAGACAGCAAAACCACGCGTCCAGCCCGGGCGATCACCTCTTGCATGTTGGACACGGATTTTTCGAACAGCTCACCACTGGGGGCGATCACGATGATGGGCACATGTTTGTCCACCAGGGCGATGGGTCCGTGTTTCAGTTCGCCCGACGCATAGCCTTCGGCGTGTATATAGCTGATTTCTTTAAGTTTCAGTGCGCCTTCCAGGGCCAGCGGGTACAATGACCCGCGCCCCAAAAACAAGATGTCACGGGCGTTGGACAATTCGGTTGCGATGGGGCTGATGGCGGATTCTAGGGCCAATGCCTGGTTGAAAAGCCCGGGCACATTGCGCAAATCCAACAGATGCTGGGCGAAGGTCTTGTCGTCCAGCAGACCTTTGGCGCGGGCGGTTTTCAGCACCAAAAGCGCCAGCACTGTCAACTGCGCGGTATAAGCTTTGGTGGACGCCACGCCGATTTCCGCCCCGGCAAATGTGGGCAGTACCAGGTCGCTTTCGCGCGCAATGGAACTTTCGGGCACATTCACCACCGACAAGATTTGCGCATGTTGGCTGGCCATGTATCGCAACGCGGCCAAAGTATCTGCCGTTTCGCCGGACTGGCTGACAAACAGCGCCGTCGTCCCGTCAGAAACGGGCGGTTCGCGGTACCGAAATTCGCTGGCCACGTCCACGTCCACAGGCACGCGGGCAACCTGTTCGAACCAGTATTTGGCCGTCAAACACGCGTAATACGCTGTGCCGCAGGCCACCATAGTGATGCGTTCCAATTTGGCAGGGTCAAACGCGCTGTCGGGTAAGACAATGTCGGTCTGATCGGCGTTTAGATAGGCTTGCAAAACGCCGTCCATGACTTTGGGCTGTTCGGCGATTTCTTTGGCCATGAAGTGCTTGTAACCGCCTTTGTCCACTTGGGCGGTGTCCACCTCTATCTTGCGCATGGGGCGGTTGGCCAAGACGTTGTTTTTATCCCAGATCTGCAGGGAATCGCGGGTCAACACCGCGAAGTCGCCTTCGTCCAAATATGTGATTTCATCGGTCAGCGGGGCCAAGGCAATGGCGTCGGACCCCACATACATTTCGCCTTTGCCGTGGCCGATGGCCAAGGGCGATCCCTTGCGCGCCACCACCATCAGGTCTGGGTGGCCGTCAAACAAAAACGCCAATGCAAACGCCCCATCCAGCCGCGCCACAGTTTCGCGCGCGGCGTCCACAGGGGCCATGCCTTGGTCAAGATACTGATTGGCCAACAGGGCCACGGTTTCGGTGTCTGTTTCGGTTTCAAACGCGATGCCAGCCGCACCCAATTCCGCGCGCAAATCGCGGAAGTTTTCTACGATGCCGTTGTGCACCACAGCCACGTTGCCCGCCTGGTGGGGGTGGGCGTTGGGCACCGATGGCGCACCGTGGGTGGCCCACCGGGTGTGACCGATGCCAGATTTTCCAGCCAAGGGATCGTGAACCAACAAGTCCGACAGGTTCACCAACTTCCCCACCGCGCGGCGGCGGTCCAGATCCGTGCCATTGATGGTGGCGATGCCCGCACTGTCATATCCGCGGTATTCAAGACGCTTCAGCGCTTCCACCAAAATCGGTGCAGCTTCGTGATTTCCCAAAACGCCGACGATACCACACATGTTATTGTTCCTTCCGCTTGGCCACTTTTGCAGCACGCAAACGGTCCATAAGTTTCTTTGCAAAGCCGGGCTTGTTCATTTGCTTGCCACGCGCCACTGCCAGTGCATCCGCAGGCACATCGCTTGTGATCACTGACCCGCTGGCGGTCAAGGCACCCGCCCCAACAGTCACGGGGGCCACCAACATGGTGTTGGACCCGATGAAGGCGTCCGCGCCGACGTCAGTGCGGTGTTTGAAAACCCCGTCGTAGTTACAGGTGATGGTCCCTGCGCCCAGATTGGCCCGCGCCCCAATGGCAGCGTCGCCCACATAGGACAGGTGGTTCACTTTGGCACCTTCTGCCAAGGTGGCGTTCTTGGTTTCTACAAAGTTGCCGACCTTGGCATCCGGCCCGATCGTGCTTCCGGGCCGCAGCCGGGCATAGGGGCCCACCACGGCGCCGGCACCAACGTGTGCGCCTTCCACGTGCGAAAAGGCCCGCACGCAAGCCCCTGCGGACACGACTGCCCCGGGGCCAAACACAACATAGGGTTCGACGGTGGCCCCCGGTTCGATCACCGTGTCGAACGCCAGATGCACCGTGTCGGGGGCTTGCATGGTGACGCCGTCTTCCAACAACGTCGTACGCCGCCGGGATTGATAGATGGCTTCGGCCCGGGCCAGGGCGGGGCGGTTGTCCACGCCCAAAGTCTCTTCCTCAGGGCAGATCACCGCTGTGGCAGACAATCCTTCGGCGCGGGCATGGGCCACGACGTCGGTCAGATAGTATTCGCCCGACGCGTTCTTGTTTTCGACCTTGGACAGCAAGGCGAACAGTGTTTTTGCCGATGCTGCCATGACGCCTGAATTGCACAGTGTGATGGCGCGCTGGTCTTCGGTGGCGTCCTTGAATTCGACAATTTCGTGCAAGGCGTCACCATCCATCACCAACCGGCCGTACCGCGCAGGGTCGGCAGCATCGAACCCCAAAATGGCCACGTCGACCCGGTCCAACTGCGCCACCAAATTGGCCAGGGTTTCGGGCCGAAACAGGGGGTTGTCACCGTAAAGCACCAAAACCGTTCCGTTGAAATCTTGAAGGGCGGTGCGGGCTTGGTCCACGGCGTGGCCTGTGCCCAATTGCTGGGCTTGGTGAACCACCTCGCACGCGGGATCAAACGCCAGGCCTGCGGCGGTCACGGCTTCGGCCATGTGCCCAGTCACAAGGATGCGTCGGTCAGCTTCCAGGCTTTGGGCCGCGGCCATCACGTGGTGGACCATGGGGGCATGGGCCACGGGATGCAGCACCTTGGGCAGGTCCGATTTCATCCGCGTGCCCTTGCCCGCAGCCAGAATGAGTGTCGCCAGCGCCATGTCTGCCCTTGTGCTTTTGTCGTCGCGCCCTTTTAAGACGTTGTGGGCAGAGAACAAGTGGGCCGTTAACACATGACACTGCGATATGTTACAGCTTTGAAAGTGCGCCAATGACCAAACCCTGCGTCGTTTTTGATTTGGATGGAACCTTAGCTGACACCAGCGGGGACCTGCTGGCCGCCGCCAACCACTGCTTTCGCGCACTTGGGCTGGGGGACGTGTTGGAACATGGTCGCGATTCCGGGACCGCGCTGCGGGGGGGCAAGGCGATGCTGACGGCCGGGTTCGAACGGGTCGGATGGTCGGATATGTCGGAAGTCGACCGCCAATACCCTGTGTTGCTGAAGGCATATGAGGCCGACATCGACCGTGAAACCGTTCTATATCCCGGTGCGCTTGACGCGGTGAGGGAGTTGAAATCGCGCGGATATGCCGTGGCCATCTGCACAAACAAACCCGAAGCTTTGGCGCGCTTGTTGTTCACGCGCCTGGGCGTTTTAGATGACTTTGACGCTTTGATCGGTGCAGACACCTTGCCCACCCGCAAGCCAGATGTCGCGCCGTTTTGGGCGTCTGTGGATCAAGCCGGCGGCGATCGGACAAGGTGCGCCTTGATCGGCGACACCATCACCGATCACACCACGGCCCGGAACGCCGGGGTGCCGTCGATCTTGGTCACCTTCGGTCCTGCCGCGGGTGACAATGCCGCCATGAACCCCGATGCGGTGTTGGCGCATTTTGATGACCTTCCCGACTTGATGGACAAGGTGCTGGCCCGATGACCACTGATATCCAAGCAGAGGTGTTCACAGGCAACTTCACCCAACAAGAACCCTTGCCCCAAGCTGCCGTCGATGCGGCCATGGCGGTGCTGAACCACGGACGCTTGCACCGGTACAACGAAGCGCCAGACGAAGTGGCCGAAGCCGCCGCATTGGAAGTGGAATTCGCCGAAATGATGGGCGCGAAATACTGTTTGGGCGTGGCATCGGGGGGATATGCCTTGGCCACTGCCTTGCGCGCTTTGGGCGTTAAACCGGGCGACAACGTTCTGACCAATGCCTTCACCCTGGCCCCCGTGCCCGGATCCATCGCAGCGGTGGGGGCAGTGCCGATTTTCGTGGGGGTGACCCAGGATTTGGTGATTGATCTGGACGATTTGGCTGCCAAAGCAAGCCAAGCCAACGTTTTGATGCTGTCCCACATGCGCGGCCACATCGTGGATATGGACAAGCTGATGGCTGTGGCCCGCGCCCATGGTTTGCAAGTGGTGGAAGACTGCGCCCACACCATGGGGGCCAAATGGGCACACACTTGGTCCGGGCGGTTTGGGGCGATTGGGTGCTATTCGACCCAGACCTATAAACATGTCAATTCGGGCGAAGGCGGTTTGCTGGTGACCGACGACGAAGATTTGATGGCCAAGGCCACGATGCTGTCAGGAAGTTATATGCTTTACGGCAAGCACCGGGCAGGGGCAGGGGATCAGGCTTTTGAAGATGTGCGCCTGTCCACCCCCAATATTTCGGGTCGGATGGACAATCTGCGGGCGGCCATTTTGCGCCCCCAATTGGCTGACCTATCCCGGCAATGCGCCCGGTGGAACGAACGGTACGCGGCTGTTGATGCGGGTTTGGCGGAAACGCCCGGGCTGACGCGGATATCGCGGCCGGAACAGGAAAAATTTGTGGCGTCGTCCCATCAGTTTCTGCTGCTTGATTGGCCCGATGATGCCATCCGATCCGTGGTGGATCGCTGCTTGGCGCGTGGTGTGGAATTAAAGTGGTTCGGCGCGCCAGATCCGGTGGGGTTCACCAGCCGATATTCCAGTTGGACCTATGCCCCGTCGCAGCCGATGCCGACTTCGGACCGGGTGTTGCGCGCCGTGATGGATATGCGATTGCCCCTGACCTTCAGCCTGGAAGACTGCCACCAGATTGCCAGGATAATTCGCGCAGAAGTGGGTGCGGCCTTTCAAAATCTGTAAGCCCGTCAGAATTTTTCCCCATTTTCGCCCCATCCTTGACGCAAAAATATCAACCATAGATTGAAATTTAAGACCTTTGGATCACAAATGGCCGGGGCCATTGAAACAAGTCTGCGAATTGTCGCGCATTGCCCTGCGAAATCTTGGGGCGCACTGTTTTTTTGGTTTCCGCAAAGGTAAGATTGCCGAAGCGCCGCAGTATTGGGGTGCCATAAACATAAAGATTGGGTCACAGCGGGAATTGCCGTGGTCCCCAATCCAACGAAAGGGAGGTTGGCCAAAAGTGCTAGGACAAAACCACTCTGACGAATTTGACAATTGCGTGCACCGGTTTCGCGACGCATTGATCCCGGGCCATGCCAGTCCCGCAGGCGTTCCATGGATGCGCTTGAACCAATTGGCGCTGGAACCGCATAAACATGGCGTGTCCAAGTCTGATCTGGTGGACGCCATCGCCACGGCCATCACCGATGCGTCCAGCTTTGCGCCGGTCCTTAGCCCGTCTGCATTGAAACAAGCCCAAGAATATCTGTCCTTGTGGATGCAAATTGTGCACGGCATCGGGTCCAAGCCGGGGCTTGGACATGCCCGCCCGGCCCATGCCGGTCTGCTGTGCGTCCATTGGTTGTCGCAGGATCAGGCAAAGCGCAATCTGAACGCGACCTTTGATCGCGACAATGCCCGCATCATTTTGCAAGGCTTGGCCGATGACGCCTTGGTGGAAGACATTGATGCCACGTGGGGGGCGGGTGCGGCGCGCCGTGTTGCCGTCGCCATGGTGAAAGCGTTGCGCCAAGATAAAGCGTCAGGGACCCTGGAATTGACGGCCGAAACCCCTGTTATGGGCACGGCCTAATCCGCGGCGGCTTGGGCGTCCAACGCCACAGCACATCCTTTCAGCGCCGCCACTGGGTCCAGGTTCACGTGAACTGAAAACTGATCCATAAATTCGGTGAAGCGACCTTTGGCGCGAAAGGCGTCCTGAAACCCGAGTTGGGTCAAAACGGGGGCTGCCCCCAAAGCAACCCCGCCCACCAAGAATACACCGCCGCGTGGCAAATGGGTCAGCGCCAAGTCGCCCGTGACCGCACCCAAAACCTGGACGAAAAACGAAAGCGCTGCGTGCAATTCTTCGGTCGGGGTGGCCTGGAAGGTGGGAAATACTGACCCTGGATCGCCCTGGTATCCAGGTGCCAAGCCTTCCAAAACGCGCACCAGGCCACGGCCAGACAATATGTCTTCAATGGACAGAAAGTCGTTCGGGGGCCGCAACTGCGCAGGCAACCCGCGCGGAACGGCCAGCGCCACGTGGCCGGCTTCATTTTCTGGCACAAAGGGCCGGTCAGCAAAGCGGTAAACCGGTGATGCGTTAAACCCGGTTCCCACATTCACCACCAATCGCGTGCCGTCGGTGGCGGGTTTGCCGGGGAAAACGTCAACTGTTTGGCGGGGGTCAACTTCATCCAGCGCATAACCTTGGGCTTGCATGTCGTTGATCAAAAGAGATTTTTTCGCACCGGTATGGGCGCACAATTGATCTTCCGTGACTGTCCACGACAGGTTTGTCAAAGACCCTTGGCCGTCCTTCACAGGACCAGCAATGTCCACGCATACACGGTCCACTTGGGGGTCGCCATAGGCGTCGATCACCTTAAACAGGCTGTCAAATTCCCGGTTTGTGAAGGTTTTGATGGTGTCGGTTCGCACGGCGCGGCCTTGGGCCAACGCGATACGGGTGTTGGTGCCGCCGACATCGACGACCATGGATGAAAAGGCGGCCATGGCAAACCCTTGTTTTGCGGCAAGCATGTGTTAGCGCTCACTTGCCGCAAAATGCGGTGGCGGGCAAGTCCCGTCGCCGCACCTTTGGGCGTGGGTCATCCCCGACGGCGGCGACGGCCCCCACGGCCGCCAGCGTCACCTGGGGCTTTGTTGAACTTGATCCAGGCTGCCCCGCCTTCGTCGTTGTTTGTCAGAAAGTTGGCGGCGCGGATGGCTTCCATTTCTTTGCCCGCCCGAGGCTTGGTGGAGCCCAAGTTGAACATTTCGCAAAACGCTTCGTCATCCATGCCTTCGGGCAGGATGATCCCCGCCGCCGCGACTTTTTCTTTTGCCTCGGCCAGTTTTTTCGGGCCGACGGGCAGGGCGACGGGGTTCATGATCGCAGATGTCATGCCCGCTGTCATGGCCATGGGCAAAAACGCGTTGTTGATGCCGTGCCGGTTGGGCAGACCAAAGCTGATGTTCGACGCGCCGCACGTTGTGTTGACGCCCAATTCTTCGCGCAAACGCCGCACCAGGGTGAAGACCTGCAAGCCAGCGGTCCCCATGGCCCCCACGGGCATCACCAACGGGTCCACCACGATGTCATGGGCGGGAATGCCGAAATCAGCAGCCCGTTCAACGATCTTTTTGGCAACGGCAAAGCGCACGTCAGGGTCTTCGGAGATGCCAGTGTCGTCGTTGGAAATTGCCACCACGGGCACGTTGTATTTGGCCACCAGGGGCAGCACCATTTCCAGACGTTCTTCTTCCCCTGTGACAGAATTCAACAGGGGCCGTCCTTCGGCAGCGGCCAGGCCGTTTTCCAACGCGCCGGGCACGGAACTGTCGATGCAAAGTGGGCAATCCGTCACCTCTTGCACCTTTTCCACCAGTTCCTTCATCAACGTCGGTTCGACGAAGTTGTTGTCCGCATACCGGGGGTCTTCGGCCATTTTGTTTGAAAAGACTGCGCCCGAATTGATGTCCAAAACGGTGGCCCCTGCAGCCACCTGGGCCAGGGCATCGGATTGAACCCGGCTGAAATCGCCGGCTTCCAATTCTGCGTTCAGGATTTTGCGACCCGTAGGATTGATCCGTTCGCCGATGACGCAGAACGGTTGGTCGAAGCCGATGATGGCTGTCTTTGTTTTCGATTCGATGACCGTGCGGGTCATGGGCGTATCCTTTAAGCTTGAGACGCAGGGACGGCAGAAGCGCCGCCGTGTTCGATGGCCCAATTTGCATTGGTCTTGATCCCACCCAATGGGAAGAAGTGCACATTGGTGATGTTGAAATCTGGGTTGGCGGCTTTGTGGGCGGCCAAGTCTGCCAAGAATTCATCGGGGGTGAAGGGCAGCAGAAGCTTGGTCAAGTCCTTGGCGCGCCGTTGCAGGACGCGCAGGGACGCGCCCACGCCGCAAGCGATGGAAAACTTGATCAGCGTTTGCAGTTTTGCAGGGCCTGCCACGCCGATGTGGATCGGCAAGGTGATGCCCGCAGCCTTCAAACTGTCGGCCCATTCAATGACGGGGCCGGCCTCAAAACAAAACTGCGTGGCGATGGCCATATCTGCGTCGTTGGTTTCAGAAAACGCCTGCTTCCAGCGCAGGGCCGCGTCGACGTTGGCCATCCCACCGTCGGGGTCGATGTCTTTGTTGCCTTCAGGGTGACCTGCCACATGCAAGCGCGTAAACCCTGCATCCCCAAACGCGCCTGTTTCCAGCAGCTGCATAGAGTCTGAAAAATCGCCGTGCGGCGTGGTAACACCGCCCGCCAACAACAAGGCTTGGTCCACACCTGCTTCGCCTTGGTACATGGCGATCCATTCGCGCAACGTGGCCTGGTCTTGGATGATCCGCGCCGGGAAATGCGGCATAACCGGGTATCCTTCGTCGGCCAATCGTTTGGCGGTGGCCACCATGTCAGCAATGGGCGTGCCTTCGATGTGGGCGATGTAGACCCGCGTGCCTTGCGGCAAGTATTCGCGAAAATCGTCGATCTTTTCTGCGGTGCGCGGCATCACTTCGATGGAATAATCCTGCAAGAACGACTCCACTTGCGGGTTCACGTCCACGACTTCGGGTTCGGATTTCAAATTGAAAAGTGCCATACCTGCACCGCCTTTGTTTGTGGATTAAGCCCAGCCGTCGTTGGCGATAAGGGCTTTGATTTTTTCTTGGTCGTATTCAGCGTCCAGGCGGTCAGCTTCGGCCTGGGCCACGGCATCTTGATCGCCTTCAACGGGATAGGGCGGGGCTTTGCGCCATTCCGCAAGATAGGCATCGGTGTCTTCGGCCCCCACCTTCATGGCGGCACGGTCAATGGCTTGTTCGAACCGTTCAGGCAGTTGAACTTTGGCCCCACGGCGGCCTTTGCCGACGATCACCTGCGCTGGAATATCGCGCCAATACACCACTGTCACATCGGGCATTTGATTCCCCACCTTTGCTTGGTTCGCTTCTACGCGACGCGGGGCAAGGGGCGGGGCCGATTTTCGACATCCTCCATTGCGCCAGCGACGTGGCGGCACTTGGGGTCAGATTTGCGCGAAAGGCCAACGAAACTTCTGCATGATGGATATGAATGATTGCCAGCACGGATTTCAAAGCGTACTCTTGACCCAACTCGAAAATGAAAGGCGCATTCTATGTCGCCCCAGCGTCCCGTACTTACGGACGCGCTCCCGAAATTGGTTGAGCCGACCGTAAGTTCAGCCCAGACTTCATCGCCGCTTTATGCGGCGCTGGACCTGGGAACGAACAGTTGTCGAATGCTGATCGCCCAGCCGTTGGGCGACCAATTCCGCGTGGTGGACAGCTTTTCAAAGTCCGTGCAACTTGGGGTGGGGCTGGAAAGTTCGGGCCGGTTGAACCGCACGTCCATGAACCGCACCTTGTCAGCCATTCGGATTTGCAAACAAAAGCTGCGCCACCACAACGTCCAAAACATGCGCCTCGTCGCGACGGAAGCCTGCCGCCGGGCCCGCAACGGGGCGGCCTTCATGCGCCAAATTCACCGCGAAACCGGGCTGAAGTTGGAAATCATAGAAGCAAAGGAAGAGGCGCGCTTGGCTGTCATTTCTTGCGCGTCATTGGTGTCCAAAAAGTCCGAACAGGTATTGGTGGTGGATATCGGCGGGGGGTCCACGGAATTGGTCTGGGTGGATTTGTCGTCCGTGGCCCCAGAAGATCGACAGTCCGCCATTATGGGCCTGCGCCACGGGTTTGACGGACCCGCTGACGGCGGCGGCGCAAAGGTTGTGGATTGGATTTCGGTGCCTTTGGGCGTGGCCACGCTGCGCGACCAGTTCGCCGATGTGGAAGATGACGCCGGGCGGTTCGCGCTGATGTCGCTGTCTTTTGAAGAACAGCTGGAACCTTTCATGCCCTATGAGCTTCCCTATGAAATGGACACCTTTCAGATGATCGGCACCAGCGGCACAATTACGACTGTGGCGGCAAGTCATTTGGGGCTGCGGCGTTATGATCGCACCAAAGTGGACGGCTTGCGCTTGACGTCGGACCAGATTGAAGCGGTGATCACCGGCTATCTTCGTTTGGGCCCCAAAGGTCGGCGCAGCGACCCGCGCATTGGCCGCGACCGCCAAGCACTGATTATGTCGGGCGCCGCGATCCTTCAGGCTTTGATCCGCGCATGGCCCACCACGCGTCTGTCAGTGGCCGATCGCGGGCTGCGCGAAGGGTTGCTGTACGCCCAAATGAACGAAGACGGAGTGCTGGAGACACAGTCATGAGCCGGTCAGGAAATTCCAGCGGGCGCGGACAGCGCGATTTGAAAGTTAAAGTGAAGTCGGCGCGGGGGCGGCGGTTGTCGTCCACCCGCTGGCTGGAACGCCAATTGAACGACCCGTATGTCAAGCGCGCCAAAGCGGAAGGATATCGGGGCCGGGCGGCGTTCAAAATTTTGGAACTGGACGACAAGTACAACTTTCTGGTCCCCGGCGCGCGGGTTGTGGACCTGGGGTGCGCCCCGGGCGGCTGGTGCCAAGTGGCGGTCAAACGCGTCAATGCTTTGGGGGACCTGGGTGATGCCCCCCAAGGCACGATCTTGGGCATCGACTTGCAAGAGGTGGACCCGATCCCCGGAACCGAATTACACGTTCTTGATTTTCTGGAAGAAGACGCCGACGCCAAGGTGAAATCCTGGCTTGGCGGTCAGGCGGATGTGGTGATGTCAGACATGGCGGCGTCGTCGTCTGGCCACAAACAAACCGACCATTTGCGGATTATGGCGTTGTGTGAAGCCGCAGCCTATTTCGCGTTCGACGTTTTGGCCCCCAAGGGCACGTTTGTGGCCAAGGTTTTGGCCGGTGGGGCTGAAGGCGATTTGCAGCAGATGCTGAAGCAAAAGTTTACCAAAGTCGCCAACGTCAAACCCGGCGCGTCGCGGTCTGATTCATCGGAAAAGTTCGTTGTGGCCACCGGATATCGCGGCTGATTTTCGGCAGCCGTTCACCATTGCGTCTGATCTCTGATCGGCTATAGGGATGCGCGAAACGATTGCGCTAACATTCGTCACTTGAAAGGACGCAGCCATGGCTTCCACAGACTATGATCTGTTCGTTGTGGGGGGCGGCATCAATGGATGCGGGATCGCACGGGATGCAGCGGGGCGGGGCGTGCGCGTGGGCTTGGCCGAAATGCACGATTTGGGCGGGGCCACGTCGTCGGCATCCACCAAGTTGTTTCACGGCGGGCTGCGGTATCTGGAATACTTGGAAGTGCGCCTGGTGCGCGAAAGCCTGATCGAACGCGAAGTTCTTTTGCGGATGATGCCGCATATCAGTTGGCCCATGCGGTTTGTTTTGCCTTTTCACAAAGACATGCGGTTTGAAGGCACCACGACCGTATCCAAAATCCTGTCGTTTGTGCTGCCTTGGATGAAAGGGCGCAGGCCTGCTTGGCTGATCCGCTTGGGGCTGTTTGCCTATGACAATCTGGGGGGGCGCAAAATACTGCCCGCCACCAAGACGCTGGATTTGAAAACCGCACCTGAGGGGCAGGGGTTGGATGGGCGCTTTGAAAAGGCCTTTGAATATTCCGATTGCTGGGTGGAAGACAGCCGTTTGGTGGTGTTGAATGCCCGCGATGCACAAGCGCGGGGCGCAGACATTTTGGTGCGCACCAAGTTGGTGTCGGCAGACCGTACCGGCGATCACTGGGTGCTGCACTTGGAAGGTCCCGACGGGGCGTTTTCCAAGACCGCGAAAGTGCTGGTGAACGCCGCAGGCCCATGGGTGGAAGACGTGGTGCGCCAAAAATTGGGGCGCAATTCCACCGAAAGCGTGCGCCTGGTGCGCGGCAGCCACATCGTGGTGGATCGCCTGTTTGACCATGACAAATGTTACTTCTTTCAAGGCGAAGACGGGCGCATCATTTTCGCCATCCCGTATGAAACGGACTATACTTTGATCGGCACCACCGATGCCGAACATTCGGACCCTGCCACCAAGCCTGTGTGCACCGACGCAGAACGCGATTACCTGCTGGACTTCATCAATCCTTATTTGGCCCAAGACATCGGCGTGGATGATATTCGCTGGACCTATTCCGGGGTGCGCCCACTTTACGACGACGGGGCCAGCAGTGCATCGGCTGCCACGCGCGATTATGTCTTGTCGTTGGACACGGAAGGCGCCCCGGTGATGTCGGTGTTCGGTGGCAAAATCACCACTTATCGCAAACTGGCGGAACATGCTTTGCGGGACTTGGACGATCATTTGGTGATGACCAAACCCTGGACGGCAGGGTCGTCCATGCCCGGCGGCGATTTTGAGGTGCAGCAGGTCCCGGACCTGGAAGCCAAATTGAAGACCGATTTTGCGTTCCTGTCGGACCGTTGGGCCAAACGCATGATCAAAGGGTATGGCACGGAAGCTTGGGATATCTTGCACGGTGCCGCGGCCCCGTCGGACCTGGGCCAAGATTTTGGCGCCACCTTGACCGCGCGCGAAGTGGCCTGGCTGATGGACCGCGAATTCGCCCGCACGGCAGAAGATGTGTTGTGGCGGCGGTCCAAACTGGGTTTGAAATTTGACCACCAATCCACCCAAGCGCTTGAAGCTTTCATGGCTGCGCGGCAAGCTGGTTGAAACAGGGGGACCACCGATGACATTTGTACTGGCGATTGATCAAGGCACCACCTCAAGCCGGGCGATCTTGTTCGATGAACACATGGCCATTGCCCACGTCGATCAGAAGGAATTTCATCAGTATTTCCCGAAGTCTGGGTGGGTGGAACACGACCTGAATGAAATTTGGGACAGCGTGCAATCGGTCGTGCGCGGCGTTATGGCCAAGGCGGGCATCACGGCAGCCGACATCGCAGCCATTGGCATCACCAACCAGCGCGAAACCACGGCCGTCTGGGACAAAGCTTCGGGCGACCCGGTGCACAAAGCCATTGTTTGGCAGGACCGCCGGACGTCGGATTTGTGCGCGGACTTGAAGGCAGCCGGGCACGAACCCATGGTGACAGAAAAAACCGGACTGTTGCTGGACCCTTATTTTTCATCCACCAAAGTGAAGTGGATTTTGGACAACGTCGACGGCGCGCGCGGACGGGCCGAAACGGGCGAACTGCTGTTTGGCACAATCGACAGTTTCTTGATTTGGAAGATGACCGGGGGCGCACGCCACGTCACAGACGCCACCAATGCCGCGCGCACGATGCTGTACAATATCGTGGACGGTGGGTGGGACGATGGCATTTGCGACTTGTTGGGCGTTCCCATGGAAATGTTGCCCCAAGTGCTTGATTGCAATGCCGATTTCGGTCGCACAACACTGTTTGGGGGCGATATCCCCATCCTTGGGGTGGCGGGCGACCAGCAGGCCGCGACGCTGGGGCAGGCTTGTTTTGAGCCAGGGATGTTGAAGTCAACCTATGGCACCGGCTGCTTTGCGTTGATCAACACGGGCGATCAGTTGGTGCGGTCCAAGAACCGGTTGCTGGGGACCATTGCCTATCAACTGGACGGCAAGACGACCTACGCCCTGGAAGGGTCAATCTTCATTGCGGGGGCGGTGGTGCAGTGGTTGCGCGACGGTCTTAAAATCATCGGGGATGCCAAGGAAACGCAGACCATGGCCGCCAACGCCGACCCAGAACAGGCGATTTACATGGTGCCCGCGTTCACCGGGATGGGCGCGCCGTATTGGGATGCTGACTGTCGCGGCGCGATCTTTGGGTTGACCCGAAATTCGGGGCCCAATGAACTGGCCAAGGCCGCGCTACAATCTGTGGGATATCAAACCCGTGACCTGTTGGAAGCGATGCAAGCCGACATGGGCCACACCGGCGAAGGCACCTTGCGGGTGGACGGCGGCATGACCGCCAGCGATTGGACCATGCAGTTTTTGTCCGACATCATCGGGGCCGCCGTGGACCGTCCGCAGATATTGGAAACCACTGCTTTGGGCGTGGCGTGGTTGGCAGGGTCCCGGGCAGGGGTGTATCCGGACCAGGCTGGTTTCGCGGCGAATTGGGCGTTGGACAAACGCTTTGAGGCGACGATGCCAGCCGCGGATCGTGACGCACTGTATGATGGCTGGAAGGACGCTGTGGCCCGGACGCTGACCCGCTAGGACACCAGCGCCACCGCAAGGCCAAGCCCAGCCATGGTGGGGATGACGGCCAGGACCGACCACTTGCGCCAAAACAGCAAGATGCCTGCCACCGCCATCAGGCCAAGGGCCACAGGATCCCAGGTGTCCCAGGACACTCCCCCCAGATTTGGGTCACGGTCGAACAGAATATTTGCAAAAAACCAAAGCCCTAATTGGGCGATGATGCCCACAACAGCAGCGGAAACCCCCTGCAACGCGGCGGCCAATCGTTTTTGACTTGTCAGCCATTCCAAGTGGGGGGCAAAAAGAAAAATCCACAAAAAGCAGGGCACAAAAGTCACCCAAAGCACGACAAACCCGGACGCTGCCGCCAAGGCCCATCCGCCGGTGCCGTGGCCTGCCAAAATGCCAACAAACTGGGTCACAAGGATCAATGGACCAGGCGTAGTTTCCGCCAGACCCAAGGCGTCCACCATTTGATCTGCTGTGACCCAAGATGCCTCAAGCACCGCGATCTGGGACAGATAGGATAAAACCGCATAAGCCCCGCCGAAGGTCATCACGGCCAATTTGGAAAACACCCAAGCAATGTCGGTCAGAAACGTTGCCCCAAGCCCTGCAAAGACGGCAAAGGGCAGAACCCACAGGCCCGCCATGGCCAAAACCGGCCCCCAAACCGGCCGCGCAGTTGCAGGGTGGGGCGTGGTGGTGATGGGCATCGCGACTGCGCCCACACCAGCGGCGGCTGCCAGCACCAAAGGAAAGGGGACGCCCGCAAACAATGCAGCGCAGGCGGCCAGGGCCAACGCCACGGCAATCGGCGACCGCAAGATGCGCGCGCCCATACGCCAAAGCGCTTGGGCCAAAATGCCCACAACTGCGCACTGAACCCCCAACAGTATAGATTGCGATACGCTGACGTGCCCGAAGGCCAAGTACAAACCGGCCAGCGCGAAAATCACTATGGCCCCTGGGATGACGAACAACGCCCCTGCCAGAAGCCCGCCCCAAGCCCCACGCAGTTTCCACCCGACATAGGTGGCCAGTTGCATGGCTTCGGGGCCGGGCAACAGCATGCACAAGGATATGGCGCGCAGGAAATCGTCTTGGTTGATCCAGTTTTCGCGGTCGACAAGTTCGTCCTGCATCAATCCGATTTGGGCTGCGGGGCCGCCGAACGACAGGCACCCGATGCGTCCAAAAACGCGGGCCATCTCGGACCAGGGGACTTGCGGTGTATCTGCCATGGACCGCGCGCATAGAATGGATCGGGGGCGCAAACAAGCCCGGTCTTGGGCCGTCCGCTCAAATTGGAAGCGAAAACAACGTGCTTGCATTTGCACGTATTCAGTGTCGTGCCGCTGTGGGGGGAAGTGCAGGTTTCTGTTGCCCCACGGCCTTGCAAAGCAAGGTCCGTACGATGG
>JAHDDS010000030.1:21372-26584 GCA_020629235.1 Planktomarina sp. | reverse complement strand
GCGACCTGACGGTGGTGGACAGCGCCAGCCATTTGGTGACCTTGGAACAGCCGGGGGCCGTCAACACCGCATTGCGGCGCTGGCTGTCATAACGGCGCGTGGGATTGCCCCGCGCGCGCAAGTTCGTCACTTATTGGCTTTAAGAAAATCCAGCACCACAGGGCGGATGTTTTCGCGCCAGCGGCGGCCGGCGAAGATGCCATAGTGGCCGGCTTCAGGCTCTAGATGGGCGGCTTTTTTGTCGTCTGGCAGGCCGGTCAGCAGGTCCAAGGCCGCGATGCATTGACCCGGCGCTGAAATATCATCGCGCCCGCCTTCCACCACTTTCACGGCCACATCGGTGATTTTGCCAAAGTCCACCGCTTCGCCCTTGAAGGTAAAGCTGTTGGTGGCGATTTCGCGGCGTTTGAAAATCCGGTCCACGGTGGACAGGTAAAATTCGGCAGGCATGTCCATGACGGCCAAGTATTCATCATAGAACGTGTTGTGCTTGTCGTCTTCGCGGCCTTCGCCTTGGGCCACGCGCATGATCTGTTCCTGGAACGCGGTGCCGTGCTTTTCGCTGTTCATGGCCATGAACGCGGCCAGTTGCAGAAGGCCAGGATACACCATGCGCCCCACGCCCGCGTATTTAAAGCCAACGCGTTGGATCATGGTTTCATTCAACTGCCCCATGGTGACAGTATTGCCGAAGTCGGTGACTTCCGTGGGGTTGGCGGCGGGGTCCACGGGACCGGCCATCAATGTCAAGGTTTTGGGCTGCGCGTCGGGGCGGTGTTCGGCCATCCAGGCCGTGGCCACCAACGACAGGGGCACCGGTTGGCATACGGCAATCACGTGGGTTTTAGGGCCCAGGTGGGTCATGAAGTCGATCAGGTGCTGGGTGTAATCTTCCACATCGAACTTGCCCGCGCTGACCGGAATGTCGCGCGCGTTGTGCCAGTCGGTGATGTAAACTTCGCAATCGGGCAGCAGGCTTTTGACCGTGGACCGCAGCAGCGTGGCATAGTGCCCAGACATAGGCGCCACCAACATCACTTGCAGCGGTTTTTTGCGCCGCCCTTGCACCTTGAAATGGATCAGGTCGCAAAATGGCGTTTCCATCACGGGTTCGATGGTAACTTCATGGTCCTTGCCGTCGTCGGTCACCATGCTGTCCAGGTGCCAGTCCGGGCGGGCCACCATGCGGCTGAAGGCACGTTCGGTCACTTCGCCCCAGGCGGACATCCACTGCATGGCAGGATTTGGGATCATTGCCAAAGCGGGATACGATGCCATGGCTTGTGCAGTTGCGCCCCACCACTGATTTGTGGTGCGAACGGTTTCCATAAAGTCATAGGGGGCCATATATCGCATAAGGAATGTATCTTTCAAAAACGCATAGCGGGATTGCACTGCGTCTGCTTTGCCTCGGGTCCCGGAATGGGCTATGCTGCAGGTGCAAACTATGGCGGACACAGGTTAATGACAAGCGAATTTGACGGACACACCGTTGATCGGGCCCAGATGCAAGCCAATCTGGAAAAGATGGACGCGCTGACCAAACGCTTGACAGCAGCCCTGACCCACAAGCGCGACGTGAACCCCGCCTTGGAAGCGCCGGGCCAAGATTTGTTTGTGAAAGCCGCTGCATCCTTTGCCAATGATGTGATGTCGAACCCGGCCAAATTGATCGGGCGGCAGATGGGGTATTGGTCGGCGTCCATGAAGAACTTGATGGAAGAAGAAGGCGACGGGAAGGCCAGCGAACCCGCCGTTGATCGCCGCTTCAAAAATCCACTGTGGTCCAGCCACCCGTTCTTTAAGTACGTCAAAAACCAATACCTGCTGAACGCACAAATGCTGCGCACCATTGTGGCCGATGCGCCGGGGTTGGACGACCGCGACCAAGGCCGCCTGGATTATTTCACCGGCCAGTTGATCGATGCATTAAGCCCCACGAATTTCTTGTCCACCAATCCCGATGCTTTGGAAGCCGCGGTGGCCACAAACGGGGACAGTTTGGTGCAGGGTTTGGAAAATCTTGTCCAAGATCTGGAAGCCAACGACGGCGATTTGATGGTCACGCTGTCAGACCCAACGGCCTTTGAGTTGGGCAAAAACCTGGCCACAACGCCCGGAACAGTGGTGTTTCGCAACGAAATGTTCGAATTGATCCAATATGCCCCCACAACGGAAACGGTCAGCAGCACGCCAGTGGTGTTCTTTCCGCCTTGGATCAACAAGTACTACATCCTGGATTTGACGCCGGAAAACAGCCTGATCAAATGGTTGGTGGGGCAGGGGCACACGGTGTTTGTGGTCAGCTGGGTGAACCCCGATGCGCGGCACGCGGATGTGGGGATGGATGACTACATCACCGCTGGATACATGACCGCCATCGAACAGGTGAAAACCATTTGCAATGTCCCCCAAGTGAACGCTGTGGGGTACTGCATCGCGGGCACAACATTGGCCGCCGTGTTGTCGCTGTTGGCCCAAAAGGGCGACACATCCGTCCGCGCCGCCAGCTTTTTCACCACCCTGACCGATTTTTCCGACCAGGGCGAATTCATCGGATTTCTGAGCGATGATTTCGTGGATGGCATCGAAGAACAGTGCCTGAAAGACGGCATTTTGGACCGGTACTATACCGCGCGCACATTTTCGTACTTGCGCGCCAATGATCTGGTATATGGGCCTGCCATCCGCGCCTATATGATGGGCAAAACTCCGCCAAAGTTTGATTTGTTGCACTGGAACGGGGACGGCACAAACTTGCCGGGGCGCATGGCGATCGAATATTTGCGCGGCCTGTGTCAGGCAAATCAGCTGGCCGACGGCGGGTTTGCCGTGGCGGATGCGGTGGCCCATTTGTCCGATATCACCCAACCCGTTTGCGCCATCGCCTGCGAAACAGATCACATCGCCCCTTGGGTGCCCAGTTTTGACGGCATCGCGAAAATGACCCAGGCGGATCGGACTTTCATCTTGGCGGAATCGGGCCACGTGGCAGGCATCATCAATCCGCCCCACAAAAAGAAATACGGGCATTATACCGGGTTGGACCTGACCATGCCCGCCGCCCAGGCCAAAGCAGGGGCCACATTCCACCGCGACACATGGTGGGGCACTTGGCAGGACTGGCTGCGGACCCATTCAGACGGTGAAGTTCCGGCCCGCCATCCGAAAACGGACCTGGGGGCCGCGCCCGGCACCTATGTCATGCCCAAGCCGGACGCAGCTTAATCCCGCCCTGACCCGGGCATTGGGTCCTCAAGTCAGCCGAATGCTGCATGTGCATAAAAAAGCTATGCTGCGATGCAGAAAAATCCTTGCAATGCTGCGGTGCGGCATATATAGATACCTCAACAGCAGCAATAACGCTGCCGAAAGGATAGAGACAAATGACCAAGACCCCAGACTTCACCGCAATGTTCAAAGACATGTTCGCTCAATTCCCAACAGACACAAAAGCTGTTGAAGACATGTTCAAAACCGGCACCGAGCTGACAGAAAAATTCAGCGCCGTTGCCCTGGACGCTGCTGCAAAATCCACAGACCTGTCGTCTGCTTGGACAAAAACCACCATCGAAAAGATGACTGATCTGTCCAAAACCAAAGCTGACCCTGCTGACGCGTCGAAAGCTGTCACAGACTTTGCATCGTCTTCCGCTGAAACAGCTGCCGAGCACATGGCCGCTTTCGCTGAAATCGCCAAAAAAGTTCAATTGGACACTGTTGAGCTGATGCTGGCCGCTGGCAAAGATATCTCTGACGAAGCAACGGCCGCTGTGAAAACAGCCACCAAAGAAGTTTCCAAAGCCGCGAAAAAAGCCGCTGCTTAAGCCAAAGAATTCTTCGGATTTCCCACCTCCTCCCTAGGGAAATTTGATTAACTGGGCGGACTTCGGTCCGCCCTTTCTTTTTTCGCGAATGCGGCATAGCCTTCTGCAGCGCCGCAAAAACCAGAATCGCGGTGGGGGGGAAATATGTCTGAACCTTTGCTGATCAAACGGTACGCCAGCCGCCGTCTTTATAACACAGAGACCAGCGACTATGTCACATTGGAAGACATCGCGGGCTTCATCCGCGAAGGCCGCGACGTGCAAATCGTGGACCTGAAGTCGGGCGACGATCTGACCCGACAGTATCTTTTGCAAATCATTGCCGAACACGAAAGCAAGGGTGAAAGCGTGCTGCCCATTTCTGTGTTGAACGATTTGGTGCGCACCTATTCCACCCAAGCCACGTCCGTGGTGCCGGATTTTTTGGCGTCCAGCTTTGAAATGCTGCGCGAAGGCCAGTCCAAAATGATGGAAAACATGAACGCCAGTCCCATGGCGAACATGCCAGGTTTCGAAGCGATGAAAGCGGGGCAAGAAGCCTTTATGCAGGCCATGACCGGTGGCATGACCGCATGGGGTGGTGCCGGATCACCCGCAGCAGACGATCCAGCCCCCGCGTCCGAAGAAAAAGAAGACCTGGACGAAATCAAACGCCAATTGGCCGCAATGCAGGAAAAGCTGGCGAAGATGTAATGGGTGGCGACTGCAAAGGCCGCGCGATCTTGACGCCCGGGCCTTGCCAACCATGACCCATTGCTTTTCCACCGAACGGGTTCGCGTTTTGCCAAACACCGATCCTTTGGCGGGTCAGGTGGTTTGGGTCCCCACCAAATCAATCTGGTTTTCCTGCCATCTGGCCCTGACCTTGATCACAATTTGCGCCGGGTATTTCGCCCACAAGCGCGGGTCACAGTCTTAGCGGGTCGAAGGGCTGCCGGTGGCAGGCTTCAACCTGCCCGGTTTGGGCTGGCTGACCTTTGGCGAAAACTGGCATGGCAATCACCAAGCCTTTCCCCACTCGGCGCGGCTGGGGGTGGACCCGGGCCAACAAGACCCGGGGTACCTGTCTATCCAAGGTCTGGCTCGGTATGGCTGGGCCCAGCATCTGCACCGCCGCGGGACGGCTTGGTGCGCCCCTAAATCGTTACCGCTTCCCCTTAGAAGACTGCCGCTTCATCGTCGCGTCGCCCCCATGGTTCACGGGCTTTCCGCGGTTGCCGCCCGGTTTCCCATTGGGTTTGCCGCCTGGCCCTTTGCGGCGCATGTCACTACGCGCTGCGGCAGGTTTGCCCGAGCGGGTTTGTCCATGCTGGCGGCCGTCATCACGTTTGGGTTTGCCAGTCTTCGGTTTGTCAGATTTGCGTCTTTCCGCCTGGGGCGCTGTC
>JAHDDS010000030.1:0-21272 GCA_020629235.1 Planktomarina sp. | reverse complement strand
GGGTTTGCCAGTCTTCGGTTTGTCAGATTTGCGTCTTTCCGCCTGGGGCGCTGTCATGGCGGCCCCATCGTTTTCCGGTGACCAGGTGCCGCCCTGTTTGGGTTTGCGCGGCTTGTCGGCATCCCGCTTGCGCTTGCCCGCTTTGGGGGTGTCGCCTTGTGCGGACCGTATGCCCCAATCGTCCCGATCGTTTCGATTTTTCTTTGGCTTGGTGTGCTTTGGCTTTGCGCCGTCGCGCTTGGGCTTGCCGTCCCCTTTGGATTTTCCCTGGCCATCAAAATCGCGTTTTGCCTGCCTGTTCGACTGTTCGCCTTTGGGCGGACCCCGGCGGCGTTTGTTGGCTTTGGGAATCGGCGCATCGTCGCGCGGCGGCGTGCCCCCGGCCACCGGGATCTCGCGACCCATGGTTTTTTGAATGTCGCGCAAAGCGCCCACTTCATCGGGGGCACAAAATGCAATGGCTGTGCCGTCCCGCCCCGCACGCGCCGTGCGGCCAATGCGGTGGACATAGTTGTCGGGCACATTGGGCAGGTCATAGTTGTACACAAACCGCACGCCTGGAATATCCAGGCCACGTGCCGCCACATCGGTGGCCACCAAGACCATCATTTCCCCATCGCGGAAGGATTTGATGGCCCGTTCGCGCTGGCCCTGGCTTTTGTTGCCGTGCACGGACCCTGCGGCAAACCCGGCCCGATCCAGGGCCTTCATCAGCCGTTCGGCCCCGTGTTTGGTGCGCGCAAACACCAGCGCCATTTCATCGCGGTGCCCATCCAAATGTTCGATCAATCGCGCGGTCTTTTCGGGCCCGGGCACGAAGTACACAGACTGGCGCACTTTGTCTGCCGGTTTGCCCGGCGGCGCTGTTTCCACCCGCACCGGATTGCGCAAATAGGCCTTGGACAATTCTTCCATGTGTTTGGGCATGGTGGCTGAAAACAGCATGGTTTGGCGGGTGTCCGGCAACAGCGGCGCGATGCGCCGCAAGGCGTGAATGAAGCCCAGGTCCAGCATTTGGTCGGCTTCATCCAAAACCAGGTATTGGGTCTGGTCCAGGACCACGGCTTCGCGGTCCAGCAAGTCGATCAAGCGTCCAGGGGTGGCCACCAACAAGTCGGTGCCCCGCGCCAGGCGGTTGATCTGGGCTGTGATGGACATGCCCCCCACCACCATGCCCACTTTGATGTGGGACCCTTGGGTATAGGCGGCCAAATTGTCTTTGATCTGTTTTGCCAGTTCCCGCGTCGGGGCCAAGATCAAGCCGCGCACGGTTTTGGGCGCGGGCTTTTTGCCCACTTTCAGCAGGTGGTGGATCATCGGCAGGCCGAAGGCGGCCGTTTTGCCGGTGCCGGTCTGGGCCAGGCCCATGACGTCGACGCCGTCCATGGCCAAAGGGATGGCCTTTTGTTGAATGGGGGTGGGGGTCGTCAGACCTTGTTCGGCCAATTGGCCCACCAAACGGGGCATCAGCCCCAGGGTATTGAAATCCATGAAGGATAAGTTCCTTGTTTTGCACCAAACGGCGCACGAACGGCCAAAGACCCCTGCACCATGCAGCGGGTCGGGCCAAGGGAAGCGCCTGAGATCCGGAGGTGGACCCCATGTCCAACACCGTCCAAGCGCGGAACCCCTGCGTGATGTGGGTGCCAGAAATGAAAGAAGGGTGGCTCAACCAGTTTTTCTGATCAGCGGCTCACGCGGCGCACACCCTGCGCCAGCACATGGGCTTCGCAACACGGTCTGTCAACCAAATTACAGGTCCCAACCGGCGGGATCGCATGGACACCACCCATCTTCGGACCGCAAACCCTGCTTCTTGGCCCACACGCGCCGCACCTGTGCCATGTTGTCCTCTGGCGCGGATGCGGCGACACCGCGCTTCAGCGTCTTCACTTTGAGCTTAAATACCTTCGCCGAAGGCCGCGATCCCCAAGGGGATCGCCAAGGTCAGGCGCGGCCCGGCAGGGCCGCACATGGGGATCAAGCCACCTCTGCAAAGACCTGGGTCAGGGCCTTTTCCAGCTTGCCGAACATTTCGTCCAACTGTCCCGGCGTGATGATGAACGGCGGGCACAGCACGATGGATTGTCCCAGCGGGCGGCAGATCAGGCCGTGATCGGTGCAGGTGTTGGCGATGCGTTCGCTGACGGACAGGGACCCGTCAAAGGGCATTTTGGTGGCTTTGTCTTGCACCGCTTCCAACGCGCCCATCAGGCCCTTGCCGCGCACTTCGCCGATGTTGGCCATTTCCCCGATGCGGGCCATGCCTTCTTCAAACAGCGGTGTCATGGCGCGGGCGTTGTCCAATAGGCCTTCGTTCAAGATCACGTCGATGGCCTTCAACGCGATGGCCGATCCCACCGGGTGGCCCGATGCCGTGAAGCCATGGGGGAATTCCTCGATCGCTTCTGACGCTTTTTGCAAACGGTCGGTTAAGTCTGGCCCCAAGATGACCGCCCCCATGGGGAAGTACCCGGCGGTCAGGCATTTGGAACTGATGATGGCGTCGGGCATGAAATCATATGTCTCGCACCCCCAGACTTCACCGGTGCGGCCGAACCCGCAAATCACCTCGTCGCTGATCAGCGGAATGCCGTGTTTTTGCAAGATGGGCTGTATGGCTTGGAAGTATCCTTCGGACGGTGGGATCACACCGCCAGCGCCCATGACCGGTTCCGCGAAGAACCCTGCAATGGTGTCCGCCCCTTCGCGGGCGATCATGTCTTCCAATTCTTGCGCCATGCGGGCGGTGAAGTCAGCCTCGTTTTCCCCGTCCATCCCTTCGCGCCAGTAATGCGGGCAGGTCAGGTGCAGAAATTCCGGCAATGGCAAACCGAAGACGGAATTATAGGGCTTGCCGGTCATGGACGCCGACACGGCTGTGACCCCGTGGTATGCGTTCTTGCGGGTGATGATTTTGCGGCGCTGCGGCTGGCCTTCGGCTGCGTGCAAAAACCACAGCATTTTGACCATAGTGTCGTTCGCTTCCGACCCGGAATTGGTATAGAACACCTTGCCGTCGCTGAACGGCGATACCTCCACCAGCTTTTCTGACAGGGCCACGGTTTGATCGGCCATGCGCCCAAAGAAAGCGTGGTACCCGGGGAAGCGGTCGTATTGGGCTTTGGCGGCCTCGGCCAGGCCGGGGTGGTCAAAGCCCGCCACCATGTTCCACAGGCCCGAATTTCCATCCAAATACTCGCGCCCGTGCACGTCATAGACGTATGGCCCTTTGCCGTGGGTCAAGATCACGGCACCGCGGTCTTCGATGGTGGGCAGATCGGTGAAGCCGTAAAAGGAATGCGCGTCCGCGCGCGATTCCCAGGAATTGGGGGATTGATCGTTCATTGTCTTGGTCTCCGGTTCCCGAGGTGGGCATTGGATGCCTCCGGCGGGAGTATTTATTCAACAAAAGAAGCAGGGGCGGACTGTGGGTATTTTGGCAAATCGTCTGCGATTTTCAGCCAGCCCAGATGTTCTTCCGTGTAACAGTGCAATTGCGGCACATAGGTTTCTGGATTTTCCAAGGATGCCGCCAGGAAATGTGTTTCCCCGGGCCAACGGTCAGACCGAAAGGCCAAGGGGCTGCCGCAGGTGGTGCAAAAATTGCGGAACGTCTGCGGCGAAGATTCGTATTCGCCGGGCGGTGCCCCCGCCCAGGACCAGGCCCCATTGGCCACGCCGAACCAACCCACCACTGGCGCACCGGTGGCGCGGCGGCAGCTGTCGCAGTGGCACAGCGCGGTCCACAATATCTGGTCGGGGTCAAACCTGGCGCGGGTGGCCCCGCACAGGCATCGGGTGGCGTCGGTCATACCCCCAGCTTATCGCGCAGCGAATACCATGTCATGGCCAAAGTCATGATCGGGGCCCGCAGATATGGCCCGCCCGGAAACCCTGGGACGGGCAGGGTGGACAGCAGATCGAACCGTTCTTCCTGGCCCGCCACCGTTTCCGCCAAGATTTTGCCCGCGAAAGTGGCCAAGGCAACGCCGTGCCCGGAATACCCAGACGCGGTCAATTGTTGCGGGCCGACACGCGCGAACAGCGGCACACGGCTGGGGGTGATCCCCAGTGTGCCGCCCCAGGCGTGGGTCAGTTCCACATTTTTCAGCTGCGGAAACAGGCGCCGCAAAGGACGGCGGACTTTTTTGAAAATGTTCGTGGGAAACTGGGAGCCATAGCTTTCCCCACCACCGAAAATCAGCCGGTTGTCGTGGGACAGGCGATAGTAATTCAGCACGAATTTGGCATCCGCCACAGCGATGTTTTTGGACAGCACGTCTTCTGGGTTTTCCAGGGGTTCGGTGGCCACCAGGAAGTTGTTGATGGGCATCACGTGACGCGCCTGTTTGCGGTTCAACCGTTCGTGGTATCCGTTGGTGGCATGGATCACCCAACCCGCCTTCAGCTGCCCGCGGTCTGTGTGCACGACGTTGGGGCTGCCGTCTTCAATGCGGGTCACGGGGCTGACTTCGTGGATGATGGCCCCGGCCGCTTCCGCGGCGCGGGCCAAGCCCACCGCGTATCGCAGCGGATGCAAATGCCCCGCGCCCCAATCAATCGTGCCCCCGACATAGCGCGCGGTTTTGATCACATCGGCCAGTTCGGCCCGTTCCAGCGCGTCAATCTGGTGATAGCCATAGGTATCTGCCAGATAGTCCGCCTCGCGAAAATGATCTGCCATATCGCGCTTGGAATAAAACGCTTGGGCGACGCCGGGGGCAAATCCCGCATCGCGCGCGTGGGCGCTGGTCAGTTTGCGGGTCAGGGCCTTGGCGGCTTCGGTCATTGTCCAGATTTGGTGGGCCGCTGACGGGCCCAGGCGCGTTTCCAGGTCGGCTTGGCCTTTGTTCAGGCCCGTGCCCACTTGCCCGCCGTTGCGCCCCGATGCCCCAAAGCCTGCCCGGTGGGCTTCCAGGACAACCACCGAAAAGCCACGTTCCGCCAGATGCAGCGCCGCGGACAGCCCGGTAAATCCCGCCCCGATGACACACACATCGCATTCCATGCGGCCGCGCAACCACGGGCGCGGCTGGTCCACCGCGGTCGAGGCGGCGTACCAGCTGTCTGGATACCGGCCGATTTCATCGTTGGCATAGAGGAAGGACATAAAAGACGATCAAGACCAATGCGTTACCCAAGCACAGTCTCATAATCCGGGGGGTGGGGGCAAGCGCGCGCTGCGCTAGCCGGTCCAGAGTTTCGTGTTGGGGTAAAATTGTGACCATGCAAACCAGAAGGCTTGGTGGCTGCCCAGGTCAGCCCCGTTTTTGTCCACGGCTTTGATCCCACCCGCAGACAAGCGCAGATGCACATTTTCGACTTCGATCGTTTCGCCGGCCCGCAGGGCCAATAGCGCTTGCGACCTTTGGAACGCGACGGGCGTGCCGCTGGCTGTGACAATCCCGATGATGTCTTCGTGCACAGGCAACCTGGGGTCCACATCGCCCACGGGAAAGATCGGCCCTTCGGCGTCGCGGTTGTTGCGGAAATCAAAATCCCGCCCAAGGGCCAAATGTTCCGCCAGGACTGTGGTGGCTGGGTGTTCGGCCTTCCAATCGCCCCACCGGGTGGTGATGACGCTGGCCTGGGGCAAGGTGATGCCGCGTTGCGCCAGGGGGCCAGTAACGGCGGTGCCTTTGAATGTATCAAACACCGACCCGCTGGTGATGTCGTACATTACCTTGTTGGACCGGATCAAAAGACCGGATGTGCGCAAAACGGGCCGGTCGATCCCGGTGGGCAAACCGTCGGTGAAATAGGCCTGCGCGGCGCCGCACAAGGTGCAATAAGGAATGCCCAAATCGCGCCCCCCCAGGGTGTCGTTCACCATTTCGCGCACCTCCATGATGCGGCGGGGATAGGCGCGGGACGCCCCGTTGATTTCAATCCCAAAGACAATGTCATCGTCTTTCAACCAGGTGGCGTCAGCGGCGGATGTGACCTCTGGATTGTCGGCGGCGGGGATGCAATTGCACGGCTCGTCGGTGGTGTCGTAGGGGCGATCATCAATCAGAACCCCGCCCCAAGACACGTGGCGCCAGTCGATGTCGCCGTCCACTAAGATGGTGTCCCAGCCCGGGACAAGCGTGGTGAAAATTGCCCGCTTGGTGGCCAGGTAATCCGGCGGGGCTGGGATGTTCCAGGCGATCAGATGGTCGGTCAGCCCGCCCCAATCATTTTGTGCGCCCAGGTCTTTGCCCAGCAAATGTCCTGCAGCCGTTGCCAAGCGATCATTCAATTCACGCGACCGCACAAAGCGCAACACGTCGCTGATGATCCAAGCCAAGCGGGGGTCTTGGGCGGCCACCACCTGGTCCAATGCCACGTCTTGGTCGCGCCCCCAATTGCCTGCGGTCAGGCTGTTCACAAACGCCATGCGCACGGCTGTCTGAACATCCGGGTCCAGCGGCCCAGATGGAACAGCAGGTGGGGGGCCATATTGTGCCAATACACGGTCCGACGGGGCTGCGACTTGTGCCTGACCGGGTGCTGCCAATAACGACAGCGCCACGGCAAAAGCCGCAAGGCCCAGGGAATGGTGCAATTTTCGGACCATCGGGAAAACCTTTCAGTCAGGATGCCACAACCCTAGGCAATCGCAGCGCCCTGGCAAATCAAGACTGAATCACAGCTTTGGCACGGGTCTGTAACGCGGACCGGGGTAGATCACACATTCATCAGCAGATGTTCACGTTCCCACGGGCTGATGACTTGCAAGAATTCCGAATATTCGGTGCGCTTCACGATGGAATAGACCCGGGCGAATTCAGGGTGCAGCACGTCGTGCAGGCGTTGCGATGAATCGAACAGATCCAACGCGGAATAAAGATCCCGGGGGATGGCTTCTTCGCCGTCGTATGCATCGCCTTTGTACTGCTTGTCCGGGCGGTCTTGGTCTTCCAGGCCCAGGTAACAACACGCCAGCGATGCCGCGATGCCCAGGTACGGGTTGCAATCCATGCCGGCCAAGCGGTTTTCAACCCGGCGGGCTTCGGGGTCAGACAGCGGGATGCGGATCCCCGTCGTGCGGTTGTCGCGCGCCCATTCCAGGTTGATCGGGGCCGCGTGGTCTTTGACATAGCGGCGGTACGAATTGACGTAAGGGGCCAGCATGGCGATCACCGACGGCAAGTGCGTCTGCATGCCTGCGATGACGTGGTAAAACGCATCGGTTTCCCCGCCTTGGGGGCCCACGAAGATGTTGTCGCCGTCACTGTCCAAAAAAGAATGGTGGATGTGCATGGCCGATCCCGGTTCTTCCGCGATGGGTTTGGCCATGAAAGTGGCATAGCAATCGTGCTTTAAGGCGGCTTCGCGGATCAGGCGTTTGAAGAAGAACACCTCGTCCGCCAGTTTGACCGGGTCGCCGTGGCGCAGGTTGATTTCCACCTGGCCTGCGCCGCCTTCTTGGGTGATGCCGTCGATCTCAAACCCTTGGGCTTCGGCGAAGTCGTAAATATCGTCAATGACAGGGCCGTATTCATCCACTGCCGACATGGAATAGGCCTGGCGCGCCGCTGCTGGTCGCCCTGATCGGCCCATCATTGGGCTGATGGCTTGGGCTGGGTCCAGGTTTTTGGCCACCAGGAAAAATTCCATCTCGGGCGCCACGACGGGGGTCAGGCCCATGTCGTTGAACAGACCCACAACCCGTTTCAGCACATTGCGCGGGGCCATGGGCACGGGGCTGCCGTCGCGGTTCATGGCATCGTGGATCACCTGCAAGGTCCAGTCGCCCGTCCATGGGGCCGCCGTGGTGGTGGACATGTCTGGCACCAGGGTCATGTCCGGTTCAATCCAGCCTTCTGGACCTGCCGCTTCGGCCCAGGCCCCGGTCAGGGTCTGCATGTAAATCGAATTGGGCAGATAAAACGAAGACTGCCGCGCAAACTTGGATGCGGGGACTGCTTTGCCCCGTGCCACGCCGGGAAAGTCTGCAATGATGCATTCCACTTCATCCAGCGTGCGGTCCTTAAGGTACGCCTGCGCCGGGGTGGGAATGTTCTTAAGCCAGCTCACACCGCACCTTTGAATTTGCCTTTGAAGAAATCGGCAAAGGCCTGCGCGATCCGGGGCGTCGCGATGTCTGTGCCCGCGTGCGCGCGCGCGTGGTCCATCAGGTTTTCAGGATAGGTGCCCGTACCGCGAAACGTGGTGACCATTTGGCTGATGATGGGTTCGTTGAATTCCGGGTGGGGCTGCAATGTCAGCGCGCGCTTGCCGTAAACCAGCCCTGCGTTGCGGCAGAAGTCATTGGTGGCCACGACTTCCGCATCGGCGGGTTTGGCAATGACTTGGTCTTGGTGCCAAGCCTGCACCGCGATTTTACCAGCACCGCCCAGGTCGTATTCTTGATGGCCCAAAGCCCACCCCCCGTCGAACTTTTCTACGCGTCCGCCAAGTGCTTGCGCGATGATCTGATGGCCAAAGCAGACCCCGATCAGCGGGCGACCATCGGCATAGATGTCTTGGATGAATTGGGTCAAGGGCGCGATGAACGGGTGGTCTTCATACACCCCATGGCGCGACCCCGTGATCAGCCAACCGTCGGCATCTTGTGGCGTTTCTGGGAAATCCATATCCACCACATTCCAGGTTTTGAAGTCGAACCCGTGGCCTTCGAAAAACGTGGCAAACATTGTGTCATAGTCACCGGCAACGTTTTGAACCGTTTCATGGGCATGGCCGCATTGCAAAATACCGATCAGCATGGGGAACCTTTGTGTTGCGTTGCCTGTGGGATATCGGTCGGGACGGTGGCGGTCAAACAGCCTCTAGCGTGGCGGTCAGAATGTCGTGGTCTGACATCTGGGCCATCAAGGCGGCTTCTTGACGTTTGGTGCGTTGCAGATTGTCGATCAAAAGCGGCGGCAGGATGTCGTGCAAGGCCGGGTGATCCAAGCCTTCGATGGCCTGGTCCCATGTGCGATGCAGGCCCGGCAAACTTGGCGTTTGGGTGTATGCGTTTCCGGTCGTGGGGGCGGGCGGGTCGTGGCCCGCATCGATCCCGGACATCGCGGCCCCGAAAACTGCCGCGAACAGCAAATACGGGTTGATGTCGCCGCCTGCCACCCTGTGTTCGATGCGGCGTGCTGCCAAGGGCCCACCCGGAACGCGCAGGGCGACGGTGCGGTTTTCATACCCCCATGTGGCGTTCACAGGCGCGTGGGCAGACGCTTGGAACCGGGCAAAGGACGATGCGTGCGGTGCAAAGATCAACGTGCTGGGGGCCAACGCGTCCAAGCAACCCGAGACGGCGTGGCGCAGGGTGCCGTCGTCGGTGAAGACATTCTCGCCGTCCTTGTCCAAAATGGAAAAATGCGTGTGCAGCCCGCTGCCGCTTTCTGCAGGGAATGGCTTGGCCAAGAAGGTGGCGGCCATCCCGTGTTGGCGCGCCGTGCCTTTGATCAACTCTTTCAGAAGCACCACATCGTCGGCGATTTTCAGGGCCGGGCCGTGGGTCATGGTGATTTCGAACTGGCCCACGCCAGCTTCAGACGTGATCACCAAGGGATCGATGTCCATGGCCGCCGCCCCGCGTTCGACATCGCTGAAAAACCCATCGAACCCGTCCAATTCGCGCAGCGACAGGATTTCTGTTTGGGCCACGCGTTTGCCCGTGCGCGGGTTGATGGGGGCGGCCAGGTTGCCGTCCGCCTCTACCAGGTAAAATTCCAACTCGCAGGCGGCGATCACGTGCCAACTGCGCGCGGCATATCGCGTCAAGACCGCGTCCAAGGCATGGCGCGGGTCGCCCGCAAACGGCACACCATCGTCGTCAAACATCCAGGCCGGTTGCAACACGGCCCCCTGTCCCAGCCATGGCAACGGCACCGGCCCGCGCCCCGTGGGCTGCAAAACTCCGTCCGCGTCTCCTGTGTCAAACACCAAAGGCGACCCTTCGATATCGGCCCCAAAAATATCCACGTTTTGCACCGACAGGGGCATGCGCACAGATTTGTCTTCCATCCCCGCCGCCAGACGCTTGCCGCGAAACTGACCGTTCAGGTCGATGGCCGCGATGCGCACACTCATCGAATGATCTGCGGGCGATACCGCAATTTGGGACGCGCCGCCTGGGGCAGGTGGCGGTTTAGGCGGCGGTTCATCAAACCGAACAGGCCGATGATCAGCAGCGTCAGCACCACAAAGTAAAACGCCAAAATCGGATAGGGCACGAAAGGATTGAATGTCTTGTCCGCAAAATACTGCGCATAATACAGCGCGTCACCTTGCTGTCGCCACGTGGGAAAGCCGGAAAAGAACACCAGCGTCGTGGCGTGAAACAGAAAAATCGCCTCGTTCGTGTAAGCAGGCCAGGCTAGGCGCATTTGTGTGGGCCAAATGATGCGGCGGAACTTGGCCCAGCCGGTCATGCCGTATGCTTCTGCCGCCTCCACCTCCCCCTTGGGGACAGACTTCAACGCACCGAAAAAGATTTCCGCCGAATAGGCGGCGGTGTTCAACACCAGCACCACCAACGCGCCCCATTGGGCCACGGTCAGGAATGGCAACACCCCGGCCTGTTTCATGCGCAGGAAGATGAAATACGCCAAGAAGAATTGGATAAACAGGGGCGATCCGCGAAACACCAACACGAACCATTCGGAAGGTTTGCGCACCCACCAGCGGGGGCTGGCTTTGCCCATGGCCAGGGCGTTGGCCAAAAAGAAGCCCACCGCCAAAGCCATCACCGCGAAATACACGTTCCAGATCAATCCCGACCCGATCAGCGTGAATTGCTGGCACAAGGTGAAATCGCTGCGCGGCAGCAGCCGTTCGCCAATGCCGATGGCCCGCAGGCCGTAATCCATGATGGTTTGGGCGCAACTCATACCGCGCCACCCAAGGTGCCTTGCCCATGGGTCAGCCGCGCCATGACGCGGTTCAAAATCGCTTCCGACAGTTTGGTGAAGGCCAGGTAAAACACCAGCAGGAACAAGAAGTACCACAGCCGCCAATCGCCATGGGGATAGTCGGTGAATTTGGCTTGCTTGGTGCCCCCCAATTCGCGGGCCCAATACACAATGTCTTCGATCCCCAACAGGAACAGAAGGGGCGTGGCCTTGATCAATACCATCCACAGGTTCGACAAACCCGGCAGGGCAAAGACCCACATCTGCGGCACCGTGATCCGCCAAAACGCCTGGCGCGGCGACATGCCGAAGGCTTCGGCCGTCTCGATCTGCGCGCGCGGCACGGCCTGCATGGCCCCGAACAGAACGTTGGCGGCAAAGGCCCCAAACACAATGGCATAGGTGAAGACCGCCAGGAAAAATCCATACACATCGTGGTACAGTTGTGGGGCCGAATTGTTGGGGGTTTTCGCATCGGAACACACGATGAAATCATTGCCCTGACGGATTGGGTCTTCCCAGCCGGGGCACACAACGACGTGGCGCAAATATTCTATGCCCTGGTCCAAAGCGATGACGAAGAACAAGAAAAACGCGATGTCCGGCACCCCGCGCACCGCCATGATGTATGTCTTGCCCAACCAAGACAAGGGCAGCGGCCCCCGCGCCAGCATCGCGCCCCCAAACCCAAAGGCCAGGGCGGCGGGGGCTGTTACGGCCAGCAGGGTCAAAACTGTCAGGAAGGACCAGTAAAACAGGAAATGCTTGCCGGTGGTCAGATAACACGACGCCCACCGCAGGCCTTCCAAAACGGACGGATCAACGCAGTATTCAAACATCAAAGGTGCACACGCTGGTCAAACCGCGGATCCTGTCTTCTTTTGTTCGCAAAATACTCCGGGGGGATCTGGGGGGCAGCGCCCCCCAAACCCAATATCATGCCGGCCGAAGGCCGACCATGGACCAAATCAGAACTGTTCGCCCACTTCCCATTTGGCGATCAGCGCGTTCAAGGTGCCGTCATCCTTCATGGATTGGATCGCGGCGTTGAACTTTTCTTTCAATTCACCGTCGCTTTCGCGAATGCCCATACCGACACCGCCGCCGATCAGCTCCTGCTTTTCCAGCAGCATCAGGTCCGCGTCACCGTCTGCAATCGGGGCCAAGAACGACCGGTCTGCCAGAACGGCGTCTGCTTCACCGCTTTTGACAGCAGCCACGGTTTCTTCTGGGGTCGCGTATTCCACCAAGGTCATGCCGTTGGCGGAAATGAAGCCCGCTTGGATGGTGTTGGTTTGGGCTGCAATCACGCCGCCTTTCAGGTCCACATCCATGGACATTGCCATGTAAGCGGACGGATCAGGCTGGGTATAGTTCTGGGTGAAATCGATCACCTCGTCACGTTCTGCCGTGATCGACATGCCAGCGATGATGGTGTCATAGTTGCCCGACACCAAGTTCGGAATGATGCTGTCCCATTCGTTGGTGACCCACTCGCAGGTCAGGTCTGCGCGCTTGCACAATTCGTCGCCCAATTCGCGCTCGAAGCCGTCCACTTCGCCAGCATCATTGATGAAGTTATAGGGGGGGTAGGCGCCTTCGGTGCCCATGCGCACCACGTTGCCGTGGCTTGCCGCAAAGGCCATGCCAGCCACCAGGGCTGCTGCTGCAGTGGTAAGGATCAGTTTTTTCATCGTTCGTCTCCCAATTAAGAACGTTGCTGGGTTAAGCCGCCACAGCAGACAGAAACTGCCGCAAGCGGGTGGATCGTGGGTTGGTAAACAGGTCTTGCGGGTGGCCTTCTTCTTCGATCAGGCCATTGTGCAAGAAAATCACGTGGTCGGACACATCGCGCGCCATGGCCATATCGTGGGTCACGATCACCATGGTGCGCCCTTCGATGGCCAAGTCTTTGATGACGCGGATCACCTCTTGTTCCAGTTCTGGGTCCAAGGCGGATGTTGGTTCATCGAACAGCAGCGCTTTGGGTTCCATGGCCAGGGCGCGGGCAATGGCGGCGCGTTGCTGCTGCCCGCCGGACAGTTGGGCGGGGTACACATCGCATTTGTCGCCGATGCCCACTTTGGCCAACAGCTTGCGTGCACGGCTTTCCACCATGTCGCGGTCTTGCTTCAACACCGTCAGGGGCGCTTCCATCACATTTTGCAAAATGGTCATATGCGCCCACAGATTGAACTGCTGAAACACCATGGACAGATTGGTGCGCATGGCCGTCACCTGGGCGGGATCACTGGGGCGTCGTTTGGGGCCCGCACCGGACCAAGACACTGCTGTTCCATCGAACAAAATGTCGCCGTCTTGGGGCACTTCCAGCAGATTGCAGCACCGCAAAAGCGTGGATTTCCCAGACCCGGACGACCCGATCAATGACACCACGTCGCCGCGCTTGGCTGCGAAGTCGATGCCTTTCAGCACCTCCAATTCGCCATAGGCTTTGTGCAGCCCTTTGATTTCCAGCACCGGTGCCGTGGTCGATTGCATGGAATCCCCTTTGGTGGTCCGCCATGGATACTGCACCGGGTCCGGGGGGCGCGCAATGGTCTTAACGCCAGGGCAAGGGTGGAATTGCCTGGTCCAGATACGTTTGCGCCTGCACGTCCACCAGATCGTGGATGTGCAGGGTCTGCCGGTCTTGGGGCGACAGGGCGGCGATGGCGGCCCGCACCCCTTGGGCCAAGGGTGCACGGTCGCGCGTGGCGGCGGTGATCAACGGCAAAGCGGGGGTGGGGGCGGTCCAGTGGATCACCTGCAGGTCGCAGGCCCCATCCCAATCGCGCTGCAACATCGCCCATGTCACTGCGTCCAAGGCGGCGGCATCGGCCTGACCGCTGCAGACTGCTGCCGCAGACGCGGCGTGGCTGCCAGTGTGCAATCGTGCAGTGCCAGTGATGCCTTCAGCCCAAGGCGCAGCCCACCCCGATTGCGACAGGGGATCGTTAACCGCCAAGGTGAAGTCGCCAGACAGATCAACACGTTGCCCCTTGCGGGTCACGATCGCAGATCGGTAGTGCCCCGGCGGGCAGCCGTCCAAGCGGTGATCGAACGCGCCCATCAACGCCACGTGCCTTTGCAGTTTGGCGCGAAAGGGCAGGCCACAGGTCTGCGACAGGTACAGCGATGGGCTGTGCCACGTGTCCCAAACATCTGCCTGCACGGACAGGTTTGGGGCGTCGGGCAAGTGGTGTTGTATCAAGGCCCAAAACCGCCCCTGTGCCGCGCGGGCGGCGGGGACGTCATACATGGGCAGGCTGGCAATCACTGCGTTTGGACGGACTGCCTGGCCAATGCGCTGTCGCGGTCGGTGACCCCAAGCAGCGGTGCCAAGACCCGAAGATAGGCATTTTCATGGGCGTCGCGGTCCCCGTCTGCCAGGGCCACGCGCCACAAATCTGCAAAAATCGCGGGCCGGTCTTCCACCGCAACGCTGTCTTTCAGCACGCGGGTGAACCGCACGTCATCGGGGGCGGTGGCTTCTGTGGCTTCTGCCTCGGCGCGCAGGGCGGCGGCTTGGGCGGGGGTCAAATCAAAGCGCTTCGCCAGCCCATAGTCCACAGCGGCCTGTTCATCGACGGTGTAGTCTTCGTCTGATCGCGCCACCCGCACCAACAGCATGGCCATGGCCACCTGCGGGTTGGGGGTGTCGTCTTCGGGCGGGGCGGTGCGTCTGAAAAGGGATCCGAACATACCGCGCAAGATAGGGGGCTGGTCCATCGCCTTCAAGGCGCGCTTATCCCAGCCATCCTTCCACAATCACCATGTCCCCGTCGGCCACGGGATCGCGCAGCGCTTTGGCAGCTTGGTATTCGGGGCTGTCGTAACAGGCTTGGGCGGTGGCCAGGCTGTCGAATTCCAAAACCACGGTGCGGGGTTTTACGTCCCCTTCGCGCACGTCTTGGGACCCGCCGCGCACCAAAAACCGGGCGCCGAATTTTTCAAAAGCCGCCGCGTTGGCTTGGCGGTAATCTTCATAGGCTGCGGGATCGTCCACGCGCACGTGGGCCACCCAATATCCTTTGGCGGTCATTCCAGGGCGGCCTTGGCCAGGATTTGGGCCCGTGCCGGGGTCAGCGCAAAGATTTGGGCCACTTCGTCCACCACTTTTTCTTCCGAATGATGGCGCAACCCGTCCGCCATCAGCACTTGCCACATGTCCGAAAACATCGCCTCGCGATCGGCTTCTGACACGCCTTGGGCCAGGATTTGCCCCAAGGCTTCTGTTTCGGGCATCACCTCTTCCAGCTTTTCGCATTCCGCGCGAAACTTGGCAGCCGCCACCACGTTCAGGCCCACGCGCTTGGCCAACACTTGGTCGATGCGTTCCAGTTCTTCGAACAGATAAGCCTTGTCCGCCTTTGCCACCCGAACCATCAACGCCCCAAAGGCGTGGTTGGCATCCGCTTCGGGCATGGGGGTTTCATAGGTGCTGTGTCCCGCAAACACAGACAGCAATTTTTCAAACATGGATCACACCCCCATCACCTGCGGCGTGCTGGCCGCGTCGCGTTCATCTTTGGTCAAAACCACAGGCGTTGCAATGGGGCGGCGGTCGGGATGAAAGAAAGGGTTTTTGCGCCAATCGCCATTCAGCCGTGCCCGCACTGCCCGCAGGATAAATCGCCGCACCAATCGCCCCATCCCGTGGGTCTTGGCCGGGCGGTCTTCGCCCAAAGCGCCGCCCACGTTCACCAAGGCTTGATCTGTCCCAAGCGCCGCATCCACGTCGCCCTGTGCAGGGGCCAAAAGAAGCGAGGTAAATGGCACCCCAGGCGAATGGGCCGTCACAGCCATGGGGGTGTTGCAGCACGTGGTGTGCCAGCGGAACAACCCTTTGGGCGACAGCCGCAGCACGCCGACATTGTCTGCGCCTTGGTGCAATTGGATGTCTGCGGGATTGCACTGGTTCAACGTGGTGCCGCCTTGCGCGTCCAAGGTGCCAGCATGGCCCAGATGGCGGGCAAAGGCTTGGCAATCGGTGCAATAACACGTGGCCCGGGTCGCGCTTTTGGGCTGCGCATTGGCCAAGGACCACTGGGTGGTCCCGCAATCACAAGCGAACCGCAGGGTGGTCATACCAGCAGCGCCGTGTCTTTGGCCGCGCGCACGAAGTCTTTGAACAATGGGTGCGGGTCAAACGGTTTGGACTTCAGTTCCGGGTGAAATTGCACGCCGATGTACCAGGGGTGATCGGCCACCTCTACGATTTCGGGCAGGCGACCGTCAGGGGACATGCCCGAAAAAATCAAGCCCTGGGCTTCCAGTTGTTCTTTGAACTTGATGTCCACTTCATATCGGTGGCGGTGGCGTTCTTCGATGGCGCAGGTGCCGTACACGTCCGCCACTTTCGATCCTTCTTTCAGCGCCGCGTCATAGGCCCCCAACCGCATCGTGCCGCCTTTGTCGTCGTCGGCCTTGCGCTTCACTTTGTGGTTGCCTTGGACCCATTCCTTCAGGTGATACACCACGGGGGTAAATCGCTTGCCGCCCGCTTCGTGGTCAAATTCTTCCGACCCCGCGTCCTTCACATCTATCAAATTGCGGGCCGCTTCAATCACGGCCATCTGCATGCCCAGACAAATGCCCAGGTAGGGCACCTTGCGTTCGCGCGCGAATTGCGCCGCTTTGATTTTGCCTTCTGTGCCCCGTTCGCCAAAACCGCCGGGCACCAAGATGGCATCAAACCCTTCCAGATGGGGGGCGGGGTCTTCTTTTTCGAACAGCTCTGCGTCCACCCATTCGATTTGGACCTTCACCCGGTTGGCCATGCCCCCGTGGGTCAGCGCTTCTTTGATCGACTTGTACGCGTCTTCCAACTGCGTGTATTTGCCCACGATGGCAACTTTCACCTGGCCTTCTGGATTGTTCACCCGGTCTTGCACGTCCAGCCATTTGTCCAACTGCGGCTTTGGCGCAGGATTGATGCCGAATGCATCCAACACCGCCTGGTCCAACCCCTGTTCGTGGTATGCCAAAGGCGCTTCATAGATGGATTTCAGGTCATAGGCCGCCACCACGGCTTCCTTGCGGACGTTGCAGAACAGGGCGATCTTTTCGCGTTCTTTTTCTGGGATGGGTTGTTCGGACCGGCACACCAGCACATCAGGGGCGATGCCGATGGACTGCAATTCCTTGACACTGTGTTGGGTGGGTTTGGTCTTCAATTCCCCACTGGCGGCCAGATACGGCAGCAGTGTCAGGTGCATAAAGATGCATTGGCCCCGGGGTTTGTCGTGGCTGAACTGGCGGATGGCTTCAAAAAACGGCAGGCCTTCGATGTCCCCCACCGTGCCGCCGATTTCGCACAGCATGAAATCCACTTCGTCGTCGCCGATGCCCACAAAGTCTTTGATCTGGTTGGTCACATGGGGCACCACCTGGATCGTCTTGCCCAAGTAATCGCCCCGGCGTTCCTTTTCCAAAACGTCTGAATATATCCGGCCAGAGCTGACCGAATCCGTCTGCCGCGCCGCCACGCCTGTGAACCGTTCATAGTGGCCCAAATCCAAATCGGTTTCGGCCCCATCGTCGGTCACGAACACTTCGCCGTGTTCAAACGGGGACATGGTGCCGGGGTCGACGTTCAGGTACGGGTCCAGCTTGCGCAAGCGCACCGAAAAGCCGCGGGCTTGCAGCAAGGCCCCCAACGCCGCTGATGCCAAACCTTTGCCAAGCGACGACACAACGCCGCCGGTGATGAAGATATATCGCGCCAAAAGAAAGCCCCCGTGATCCGTCAATGCGCGCACAAAATGCCGTGCGTCACGGGATTAAACCCATACCGCAGGCGATGCGATTCTACAATCAGGCGGGCCACATAAAGTGGCCGCACCGGTCAAATTTTCAAGATATTGCGGTTATTCCGCCACCGGCAGCAGTGGTTCGTCGCTGGTGGTGGGGGGCAGAAGCCCGCCGCCCGTGTCGCCGTCGCCGTCTGAAGATGGAACAGACAGTTGATCCAGCACCGAACTGCCCGCGCTGTTGCGCGCTTCGATGATCGTCAGCGCCAAAGAGGTGCAGATGAACGCGATGGCCAAAATCCAGGTGGCTTTGCCCAATGCGGTCGCCGCAGATCGGCCCGACATCACGCCGCCACCGCCGCCGCCACCCATGCCAAGCCCGCCCCCTTCAGAACGTTGCAACAGCACAATCCCAATCAGCGACAAAGCCAACAGAAGATGGACGATCAGAATGACGTTTTGCATTGGATGGGTATCCTCACCTCTCGACCCCGGCTATCTATGCAAGGGGGGGTGGTTTGCCAACACCTAAGTTTGCAGTTTCCCCCGGGGCGCGATTTCGCTACACGGCCCAGGGTTTAAGCAGACAGGAGTCGCGTGATGGCCAACGTTGTTGTGGTGGGCACCCAGTGGGGGGATGAAGGCAAGGGCAAAATCGTCGACTGGCTGTCGGAACGCGCCGATGTGATCGCCCGGTTTCAAGGCGGCCACAACGCGGGCCACACTTTGGTGATTGGGGACGCGGTCTACAAATTGCATGCGCTGCCGTCCGGCGTGGTGCGCGGCGGCAAACTGTCGGTCATCGGCAATGGCGTGGTCTTGGATCCCTGGCATTTGTTGCAAGAGATTGAAACCATCCGCGCCCAAGGCGTGGACATCAGCCCTGCCAATTTGATGATCGCGGAAAACACGCCCCTGATCTTGCCGCTGCACGGGGAATTGGATCGGGGCCGGGAAGCCGCCGCAAACCCGGGCACAAAGATCGGCACCACGGGCCGTGGCATCGGGCCCGCCTATGAAGACAAGGTGGGCCGGCGCGCAGTGCGGGTGGCGGATCTGGCCGACACCGCCACACTGGAAGCCCGCGTTGACCGCGCCCTGGATCACCACAACGCCCTGCGCAAAGGCCTGGGCATGGACGCGGTGGACCGCGCAGCACTGATTGCGGCGTTGCAAGACATTGCGCCCGCGATTTTGGAATATGCAGCACCCGTGTGGAAAGTGCTGAATGAAAAGCGCAAAGCCGGCAAACGCATCCTGTTTGAAGGCGCGCAGGGCGCACTTCTGGATATTGATTTCGGCACCTATCCCTTTGTCACCTCGTCCAATGTGATCGCGGGCCAAGCGGCGGCGGGCACCGGGCTTGGACCCAACGGCATCGACTATGTGCTGGGAATCACCAAAGCCTATACCACCCGCGTCGGTGAAGGACCGTTTCCCACAGAATTGGAAGACGCAGACGGCCAACGCCTGGGCGAACGGGGCCATGAATTCGGCACCACCACAGGCCGCCAGCGCCGCTGCGGATGGTTTGACGCCTGCCTGGTGCGCCAGACCTGTGCCACATCGGGCGTGGGGGGCATCGCGCTGACGAAGCTGGATGTGCTGGACGGGTTCGAAGAATTGAAAATCTGCACCGGCTATGAATTGGACGGGGAAACGCTGGACTATCTGCCCACGGCGGCAGACCAGCAAGCCCGCGCCACGCCCATCTATGAAACGATCCCTGGCTGGTCTGACAGCACGGCGGGCGCGCGATCTTGGGCTGACCTGCCCGCGCAGGCCATCAAATACGTCCGCCGGATTGAAGAGTTGATCGACTGTCCCGTGGCCCTAGTGTCCACGTCACCGGAACGCGAAGACACCATCCTGGTGACGGATCCCTTCGCTGACTAATGGGGAAGTCGGTATGGCCTTAAGTTACAAAGCCCGGCGGCGCTGGGCGCTGCTGATTTTGATCCTGGGGCTGCCGCTTTACATCATCGTGGCGGTGGCGTTGATGGTGTCCATCACCACCTATATCGGACGCCCGCCCTTGGTGCTGGAACTTCTGATCTATGTGGCCCTGGGCATTCTTTGGGCTATCCCGCTGAAGGCCGTGTTCAAAGGCATTGGCCAAGCGGACCCAGACGCGGACAACGACAAAGCGTAAGCGCCCGCCCCGTCCCAACAACCGGACCGGACGCCCTTCACTTTGAGTGGAAATACCTCGGGGGAATTGAGGCCCCGTGGGGCCTCAAGGGGGCAGCGCCCCGGGCGGGCGCAGTTTGGGGAAAGGGGCCTCAGCCCGCTTTCTTACCGTTCAAGCCGAATTGGCTGTCTTCATCCAGACGGAACCGACCATTGCCTTCGCGGATCAACGTGCCCGATCGGATCATATTTCCGAACACGCGCAGACCGTCTTCGCGCGAATATTCCCCTTCGCGCACCCGCAGGAACCGGCCCAAGACTTGCGGGCGGGAAAACTTCTGATGCCCTTCCACAATAGAGACATAGGCAGCAGACGCTTCCAAAAGATCGCCCAGGTCCTTGCTTTCGATCAGACGCAGATACTGGCTGTAATCCATCCCTTCGTCGATGGCCCGTTCGGTCGCCGTTTGCACGGCGTCGTCCAGTTCTGCGTCGTCCAAATCCTGGGCCGCACCGGGGGCATCGTCCAAATCGATGCGCTGTTCGGCCACCAGTTTCAGCGGTGTGGTGGGCGCAGGTGCGGGTTCCCCGACATTGGCGGTCAGATCATCGCGAAACGCTTTTTCATCCGCGGTGCCAACCTGCGCCAGGCCGGTGTCCCCTTGGGCTGCCGCCACCGCTGCGCGGGCGCGGTCCATGTTTTCATGCCGGTCGCGCTGTTCAGGGGTGTCCATCACGGCTTCTGTTTCCGACATCAAGCGGTCCAGGTCCGCGTTTTCGGTCAAGTCCACGGACGCAGGCATGTCATCTTGCGCGCCGTCGGTGTCGGCCTCGACCGCGGCAGATTGCCGATCTTGGGCGTCACCCTGTGGCGTTTCGGCGGTTTGGGGGGCTTCGTCTTCAGACACGCTTTCCGCGTCGTCCCCGTCGATATCCAGGTCGAAATCGGCATCAAGGTCGGCATCAAAGTCGGCGTCAGGGTCTGTATCCAGGTCGACATCCTGGTCCGTGTCGGGGTCATGTGTCCCCAATTCGCGGGCCAGTTCGGCTTCCAAGTCGCCCAGGTCCAGATCGTCTGCCGCGCCGTCCAGGTCGTCCAAACCGTCCAAGTCAGCGGCTTCAGCAACCACAGGGGCTGCGGCGGTTGCGGCAGCAGGGGCGGCCATTTCTGCGCGCATTTTATCCAATTCGGATTTCTTGATTTTCACCACCCGGGGGCGCGACGCGGGCTTTGGTTGCTCGGGCGCTGCCTTTGCATCTGCCTTATCGTCTTGCGAAGGCGCGTCTGGGTCCGTGGCAATTTGGCCCGTTTCCAGATCGGTCACATCGTCAATGTGTTCATCTTCACTGAAAATCGCAGGGCGCGGCGGGTCTTGGTCCACCACATTGCGGATTTTCGCCAATTTTTCTGAGATTGACCCCGCACCAGCATCAGTCTTGGCTTCAGCCGCCTGCTGACGGTCCCGTGACAGTTCGGCCAAATCGTCGGCCTCTGCTTCGGGGTCTGTATCCTCGTCCGTGTCCG
>JAHDDS010000029.1:18326-26601 GCA_020629235.1 Planktomarina sp. | reverse complement strand
GCATGTCCGTCACCTCTTCCGGGCGTTCATCGATCAACAGAACGATCAGATAACATTCCGGATGGTTCTTTTCGATCGACGTCGCGATATTTTGCAGCAAAACTGTCTTACCCGTCCGGGGCGGGGCCACAATCAACGACCGTTGACCTTTCCCAATGGGCGACACCAGATCGATGATGCGCGCCGAACGATCCTTTATGGTGGGGTCATCAATTTCCATCGACAGGCGTTCGTCAGGGTAAAGCGGCGTCAAGTTGTCAAAAGCCACTTTATGTTTTGCCATTTCCGGGTCACCGAAATTGATCTTTTCGACCCGGATCATCCCGAAATACCGCTCATTGTCCGCGGGGGCTTTTATCACCCCTTCGATCGTATCGCCTGTGCGCAACGAATATTGGCGGATCATATCGGGCGAAACATAGATGTCGTCCGGGCCCGGCAGATAGTTTGCTTCTGGCGACCGCAAAAAACCGAACCCGTCTTGCAGAACTTCCAGAACGCCATCACCCGAAATTTCCCACCCGTCTTCCGCGCGTTCCTTCAAGATCGAAAACATCATGTCGCCCTTGCGCATGGTGGATGCGTTCTCGATCTCCAACTCTTCGGCCATGGCCAGAAGGTCTTTCGGACTTTTTGCTTTAAGCTCTTTCAGCGTAAGCCGTTCGATGGACATGGCTGTCCCTCTCGATATATCAGATGTGGAAAATTCTAGCGGCCAGAACAGCCTGATCCCGCCTTACGCAATGACACGGCCCGAGTCAAACTAGACTGGTCGCACCACAACGCTGACAACAATGATAATCAGCAAGATCGTGGGTACTTCGTTCATTATACGGTAAGTCTTCCCAGACAGGATATCTTTCCCCGACATAAAGATTTTCCGCTGTTTAGACAGCCATCCGTGAAATCCAGTCATGGCCACAACCGATACCAGCTTGGTCCAGGGCCAAACAGCCGCCCAGTCGATCACCCCATCCGTCACCAGAAGTAAAACACCACATACCCAAGTCACAATCATCGCCGGCGTCATGATCAACCGAAACAGCTTACCTTCCATCATCAAAAACAGATCGTGCGTGTCTGACCCAGGATTGACGCGTTCTGAGTGGTGAACAAAAAGTCTGGGAAGGTAAAAAAGACCTGCCATCCAAGATATCACTGCAAGGATGTGAAGTGATTTAATCCAAGGATAGGCGACAGATAGAATTTCTTGCATGATCTGATCAAACCTTAAAAAAGTATGAATAGAAAGATGATTATTTTGTAGGGAAGCCTGTTTTTGTGGATTACTTTTCATCCAACGAGTTGTCCACAAGGCCAATTCCGATGAAAATTCGAAAATCAAATAAAGTATAATCTAAACAAACACTTATTTAGGTATCTAACCCCATCACTTCAATTAATCCTGTTTTATTCACAATCCACGCGTCAGGAATTTATACAATTCACAGGGTATGAATTGGGAAGTTTCAGATGGAATGGGCAACGTCATTTTGATTTTTGTTGAAAAAGCGTAAACCATCGAAAGATGCGCATGTGCGTCACTGGATTTATGCACAAGGTTACCCATGAAATTGTTCTTGGCTTCTTCTTCAGTTTTTCGGGCGAACCTGTTGCGACGGTCGCTGATCCCGTTTGAAATGGTGCCGCCAGACATAGATGAAGACCGCTTGAAGCGCGACCATCTCAAAGCTGGGATCAGTTCGAAAGAGTTATCGCTGAAGCTTGCCGTGGATAAAGCGACCTCTGTCTCAGCGCAGGTATCCGGTGAACTGTGCCTTGGCTGTGATCAGGTTTTGGAATTTCAGGGCGAAACGTTTGGAAAACCTTCATCCCCGGCGAATTTGGAAGCCACACTGAAACGGATGTCGGGGCAAAGTCATATCCTGCACACCGCCCAGGTCATTGTTAAGGATGGCAAGGTTCTTTGGTCCCATGTGGCGCGCACCAAATTGTTTCTGCGAAATCTGTCTGACCAAGCGGTGGGCGCATATATCGATGAAAATTGGTCCGATGTGCAGGGGTGTGCTGGTGGTTATTTGTTCGAAAAGACCCCGCATATTTTTGAAAAGGTCGAAGGGAACTTCACGGATATTCTGGGCCTGTCTGTTTCTGCACTTGGTGAATTTCTGAAATCAGTGAATGTGCTGCCAACCCAGTGGCAACCACCGAAATTTGCAGCCGTGCTGGGCCATCCCATCGCCCACAGCAAATCACCGACGGTGCACAACCATTGGCTTCAAAAACACAATATCGGTGGGGAATATCTGAAGATTGATGTGCCACCGGATCATTTTTCTGACACGGTCACGCTTTTGTTTTCTGTTGGGTTTTCGGGTTTCAACGTAACGATCCCCCACAAACACAATGCGCTGCAATTAAGTGAACGCCCTTCACAGCGGGCCCAGAAAATTGGCGCCGCGAATACGCTTTATCTTGATGGCCAAGGAAGCGTTGTGGCGGACAACACCGATGGAGTGGGATTTTTGGATCACCTGAAGCAATCTTGCCCGTCGTGGAAAAGCGCTGGCCAGGATGTACTTGTGCTGGGGGCCGGGGGTGCTGCGCGGGCTGTTGTTTCTGCGTTGTTGGACGATGGTTGCAGATCCGTTATTTTGACAAATCGCACAGGGGAAACGGCCAATACCTTGGCAAGCCGCTTTGCATCATCCGTCAAAACTGTGCCTTGGGACAAGAAAGACGATTACGTGGGGCAGGTGGCGTTGGTGGTAAATACAACGTCCCTTGGAATGACGGGTATGCCAGAATTGAACATTGATTTATCGCACTGCAAACCGGGAACGGTATTTTATGACCTTGTTTATGCACCGTTAGAGACTGATTTCTTACGGAACGCCCGCCAAAACCAAGGCATTGGCGTCGATGGATTGGGCATGCTTTTGCACCAGGCGGTGCCTGGATTTGAAGCGTGGTTTGGCTGCGCGCCAGATGTGGATGACGAACTGCGCCAGTTGGTTTTGGCGCGATGATCAAACTTGGCCTTACAGGTTCAATCGGCATGGGGAAGTCGACAACTGCTGCCATGTTCAAAAACCACGGCTGCGCTGTTTGGGATGCTGACGCTGCAGTGCACCGGCTGTACGCCAAAGGTGGTTTGGCTACAGATCAGTTGAAGACAGACTTTCCCACTGCTGTATCGTCAGACGGTGTGGATCGCACAGTGTTGCGGGGACTTCTGCGGGACACACCCGCCTTGATTGAGACCCTAAATAAAATCGTCCACCCACTGGTGGCGGAAGATCGGCAGAACTTCATCGCTGGCGCGACCGCGTCGATCCTTGTGTTTGATATTCCGCTGTTGTTCGAAAATCATATGGAACGAGAATTTGACGCAACGGCCTGCGTTTTAACGTCCGCAGACCTTCAGGAACGCCGCGTTCTGGCGCGCAAAACCATGACGAAGGCAGACCTTGATTTGATTTTGTCCCGCCAATTGCCTGCCGCGGAAAAGGCGGAAAAAGCGGACTACATAATCTGCACAGATACATTAGACTCAGCACAGCGCGACGTTTTGGTCGTCATGAAGGAACTTGAGGCCATGGTGCGACATGCGTGAAATTGTATTGGACACGGAAACCACGGGTTTCGAACCGGACCAAGGTGACCGAATCGTGGAAATCGGCGCGGTCGAGCTGATGAACCATATGCCGACCGGGCGGACGTATCATCAATATATCAACCCAAAGCGGGATATGCCCCAAGGCGCGTTTGAGGTTCACGGCCTTAGCACTGAATTTTTGTCGGATAAGCCTGTTTTTGAAGATATTGCTCAGGATTTTCTTGATTTCGTGCAGCGCGATAAGCTGATCATCCACAATGCAGCCTTTGACATGAAGTTTTTGAACGCCGAACTGCGCTGGGCCAAGAAGCCCACACTGGCGGACGATCAAGCCCTGGATACGCTGGCCATCGCACGACGGCGTTTTCCCGGTTCGCCCGCGTCGCTTGATGCGTTGTGTCGGCGCTTTGGGATCGACAATTCAGCCCGGACGTTGCACGGGGCGTTGCTGGATTCTGAGATTTTGGCCGAGGTCTATCTTGAACTTTTGGGGGGCCGACAACCCGACTTTGGACTGGCCCCGACCGCCACCACCACCGAAGTGAAATCGGTCAAATCCCCCGAAACTTGGCAGGTCCAACCCAGGCCCAACCCGCTTCCGTCCCGGCTTTCAGAAAAAGAAAAGGCGGCACACGAAAGTTTCGTGGCCGCCCTTGGTGAAAATGCGATCTGGGGTCGCGCTTAGTTCGCTTTTTCGGCGATCCGACGCTGAATTTCTGACCGATACATCCCCATGAAGTCGATTGTTTCCAGGTTCAGCGGCGGGAACCCACCGTCACGGGTGATGTCGCCGACGATCCGGCGCAGATATGGGAACAGTTGGCGCGGACATTCGATCATCAAAAACGGGTGCAGCTGGTCGTCTGGCACGTTTTCAATGTGAAAAATCCCAGCGTATTCCAGTTCCAATAAGAACATCGCTTCGTCTTTTTCTTTGGTCGCGGCTTTTATTTCTGTTTTGATGATGACTTCGTACTGGTTGTCCACTGTGCGCTTGCGGGCGTCCAGGTTCACTTGCACGGAAACATCGGGGCTGTTGTCACCGCCAGACACGCCCTTTTGGGCCAGGATGTTTTCAAATGACATGTCCCGGACGTACTGCGCCAAGATTTTCATATTTACGCCGGCTGGTTCTTCAGCGGCTTCTGTCTTTTTCTTTGGCGCCTTGGCCATGGCTATACTCCTAACCTAAACTCCAGCGTTGGTTAGCAAACCTGCACAGGCCGCTCAATGCTTCGTCCACTTTGAATCGCCAGGGGCAGGGGAAACTTCTGTGAATTCGCCGTCTATGGTCTGATTTGCGGCGGGTTCTTGCCCATGGGGATGTTGGGTTTGTGCGTTCACGAAGGTGATCCGCGATTTTGCAAATTTAATGATTGCTGTTCTGACCGGGGGGATCAGCAGGGAAAAACCCACAGCGTCCGTGAAAAAACCGGGGGTCAACAACAAGGCCCCTGCGAAGATGATCATCGCACCGTGGGCCAAATGAACCGTCGGGTCGTTCAACGTGCGGAACGAGTTTTGCAAGTTTGCCAGGGCAGCAAGACCCTGGCCGCGCAACATCATCGTTCCAACAATGGCTGTCAAAATGACAATACCCAATGTGGGCCACAGCCCGATGGCCCCACCGACTTGAATAAACAAGCCGATTTCAATCAAAGGCACAGCAATAAACGCCAAAAGAAACCACATATCCGGCTCCGATCATCCCAAGTTCAGTGGACTTGACCCACCCTGCGACATACATAAGTGCGATGAGCGGAATTTACCAATCGCCTAAACCGGAGTGGGTATGAACAATCAACTTATTCAGCTTCTCGTCCTTGCGGCTATCGCTGTTTTTTTGATCCTGAAATTGCGCGGGGTTCTTGGAACGCGGGATGGATTTGAAGGCCAGCCCCAAGCACAAATGCCCCCGCAGGAAAATCGACCGAATTTCGAAGTGATCGAAGGTGGTCCAGATCCTGATATCGTGGATTATGTTGACGAAGGCAGCCCAGAGGCAGAGGCGTTGGCCCGCATGAAGCGCGCTGAATCCGACTTTATGGTGGGTGATTTCCTGCAGGGTGCGCGTGGCGCATACGAGATGATTTTGATGGCTTATGAACGGGGCGATTTGTCGGAAATCAAAGATTTCTTGGCACCCGACGTATACGACGCCTTTGCAGCCGGGGTGGAAGCCCGCAAAGAAAAGGGCCTGACCGTAGAAGCAAATTTCATTGGCGTGCGCGAAACGTCTTTGAAATCTGTAACCTTCAACGAAGACACAGGTCTTGCAGAGGTGGACGTGAAATTCGTCGGGGAAATGACGTCGGTGGTTCGCGACAAGGCAGGCGATATTGTCGAAGGTGACGAAACCGAAATCAAACGCCAGCGCGACATCTGGACATTCAGCAGAACCATGGGCGCGGCCGATCCAAACTGGCACCTGAGCGCGACGGGTGACTGATGCGTGCGGTATCGTTGATCTTGGCGGGTTTTTTGACGTTTGGATCAACGGTGAACGCTGAAGTTACCAAGTCGTTGATGGCTTTTGATGATCTGTCGGGGTGGGCCGATGACAACCACGCGGAAGCACTGCAAACATTCAAAGAAACTTGTGGTGATCTGCGGGGCGACACCTGGGGTCCGATCTGCCGGGTGGCGAAATCCGACCCTAACCCGAAGCTGTTTTTCGAAACCTTCTTTCAGCCGGTTTTGATCGAAGACGGCAAACCAGGTTTGTTCACGGGCTACTTCGAGCCACAGTTGCGCGGGTCTTTGGTGGAAACGCCCCGATATTCTACGCCGCTTTATGCTTTTCCGCGGGATTGGCCGTCCGACACGCAGTTGCCGACACGCCAAATGATCGACAGCACGGGCGTTCTGCGGGGCCAGGGCCTGGAACTGGTGTGGGTTGACGACGCCGTGGCCGCATTTTTTCTGCAAATCCAAGGCAGCGGTCGGGTTAAATTGACCAATGGGCGGTCCATGCGGTTGGGGTTCGGTGGGGGAAACGGCCATTCGTACAGGTCCATTGGCAAGGAAATGGTTCGCCGGGGCATCTTGGGCGAACACCAAGTGTCGGCAAAACGAATTTCAAATTGGGTGAAAGAAAATCCTGAACGCGGCCGCCAGCTTCTTTGGCACAATCCGTCTTACGTTTTTTTCCGCCGCGTCGATCAAGTCCCAGCAGAAAAAGGGCCCTTGGGGGCTATGAACAGGTCCATCACTGCCATGCGTACAGTGGCGATTGATCCGTCTTTTGTGAAATTGGGTGCGCCGGTTTGGATCGAAAAGGGCGGGCGGTCACCCATCAATCGGTTGATGGTGGCCCAAGATACCGGTTCCGCCATCAAAGGGGCCCAGCGGGCGGATATATTTTTCGGAACCGGCGAAGCTGCCGGTTTGGCCGCTGGTTCCATCAAAGACCCAGGCCGATTGGTGGTTTTGCTTCCCGTTGAAGAAGCGTTTGCCAAGGTGTCGTCCCGTTGAAATGGCACGCAAAGTAACCACTGACGAACGCCGCCTTTGGAATCAGGTTGCAGCCACAACGTCCCGGGGCGCAACTCCGGGGCCATCTTTGGACCTGACGCCTGATCGGTCCGACCAAAAAGCCAAGAAACAAAGTGCCCCACCGCTTCAACCGTTTCGTGTGGGGTCAAATCCGACCCAAACAAAAGTCCCTAAAGCAGCGGCCAAACAAACTGCGCCAATTGATGCGAAGGCCCTGACCCGTATGCGCCGGGGCAAGCTGGTGCCCGAAGCCAAGATCGATTTGCACGGCATGACCCAGGCCGAAGCGCTGCCCGAATTGATCGGATTTGTCATGCAAGCCGCCCAGCGCAATCTTCGACTGGTATTGGTGATCACGGGCAAGGGCAGGGGGCGCGATGACGACGGCCCCATCCCAGAACGCGTGGGGGTTTTGCGCCAAAACGTGCCAGATTGGCTGCGGCGACCCCCGCTTGGTTCCATCGTGCAGGGGGTTGTTCCAGCCCATCAACGCCATGGCGGGGGCGGCGCGCTTTATGTCTATTTACGCCGCTTGCGGAAGTGATTTGCGCGCCGCCTGCACACCCACCAGCATCAAAACCGTCGTGGCCCCGAAGTAGACGGCGACCCAAGCATATTGGGTGTTCAGATCAACGCCCCGGTCGATGAAAAACCCCAAAACTGCGGGACCAAGGGACGATCCCAAAACCATCACAGACGTTCCAACCGATTTAACCGAACCCAAAAAGCCTGTCCCATAAAATTCAGCCCAAAACGCATTGACCAAAGTGGCATAGGCCCCGGTGGACATGCCAAGCAGCGCAATGCCAATCACCAGACCCAGCATCGATTGCGTCATGGCGAATGTCAGAAACCCAAGCGCAATGGGAATCTGGTGAAACGCCACCAGCCGATTGGCCCCAACAATATCCAACACGATGCCGGTGCTGATCATCGTGATCACCGCCGTCACGGTGAAGACAGGGAACACCATTGCGAATTGCAAATGGCTGATGCCCCGCACAGTGGCATAGTGTTCTTGAAAAAAGAAAAAGGCCGTAACGCACGCAGACGGCCCAAGAAATGCGGGCATCATGGTCCAAAACAACGGATGCCGCAGCATTTGGGGCCTTGACCAATGGCGATTGTCCATGCCCTTGGCTTCTGCATGTTCAGCGATGGATTTGGGACTTCTTTCCTTTTTCAACAGCACGACAAGCG
>JAHDDS010000029.1:0-18226 GCA_020629235.1 Planktomarina sp. | reverse complement strand
GCATGTTCAGCGATGGATTTGGGACTTCTTTCCTTTTTCAACAGCACGACAAGCGTGGGGGCCAAAGCCAAACACATTGTTGCTGCGATCCACCACAGATGGGTCCATGCGAACACGGTCAGAAGGGCGATGAATGCCATGGGAAGCAGTGCTTCGCCCAATGAATATCCCAAGGCTGAAATGGCCACAGCCTTGCCGCGATTGGCCACAAACCACCGCGACATCGCCACGACTGAAATATGGGACACCATGCCCTGACCGCAAAATCGCAGGCAGAAAATCACGACGGGCAACAGCCACACCACGGGGTTCAGCGCCATGAACGCACAGGCAGCTGCAAGGCCCGCCAAAAAAATCGGACCCAACCTGTTCACCCGAACAACATCGGTCAACCCGCCTGCCCACAACATGGCCGCCGCGGATGTCAGGGTGCCCAAAGCGTATATCCTGGCCCATTCGCCATGGGTTAATCCAAAAGTGCTTTGGATATCCCCTGCAAAGACAGAGATGAAAAAGGTTTGCCCGAAGCTGGACCCAAACGCCAGCAATGCCCCAGCAGACAGCCACCTGGCATTGGCGACGAAAAAAGCGATCATTGCCGTTGCGTTCTGGCGTCAGCGGACCGACGCAAAATCACAGCACGTAACGGCTTAGGTCTGCGGATCCCATCAAGCTGTCCAGCCGAGCATTCACATATTCCGCGTCAATCGTGATGTCTTGGCCAGACTGATCCGGTGCATCGAATGACAGTTCTTCGAACACACGTTCAATCACCGTATAAAGTCGCCGCGCCCCGATGTTTTCCACGCTGCGGTTCACTTCTGCTGCGGCTTTGGCGATGGCTTGGATTCCATCTTCGCTGAAGACCACTTTGACAGATTCAGTGTCCATCAATGCGGAATACTGTTTGGTCAGCGCGTTTTCTGTTTCAGACACGATGCGCACAAAGTCTTCTTCCGTCAGGTCGCGCAATTCAACGCGGATGGGCAAACGACCCTGCAATTCTGGCAACAAGTCAGACGGTTTGGCCACGTGAAATGCGCCAGATGCAATGAACAAGATGTGGTCGGTTTTGACCGTTCCGTGTTTTGTGGAAACGGTTGTGCCTTCGATCAAGGGCAGCAAGTCCCGCTGCACCCCTTCGCGGCTGACATCTGCCCCCCGGGCGTCGGCGCGGGCGCAGACTTTGTCGATTTCATCCAGGAAAACGATGCCGTTTTCTTCCACAGCTTCCAACGCAGCTTTGGTGACTGTGTCGTCATCCAAAAGTTTGTCGGCTTCTTCGTTCATCAAGATGTCATAGCTTTCGGCCACCGTCAGCCGCTTGCGCACCGTGCGCCCGCCGAACGCTTTGCCGAACATATCGCCCAGGTTCATCATGCCCATCTGACCACCTGGCTGGCCAGGGATGTCAAACATCGGCATTGGATTGGTGTTTTCTTCCAGCTCCAACTCGATTTCCGTGGAATCCAATTCGCCTTTGTGCAGCTTTTTGCGGAACATGTCGCGCGTGCCGGACCGGGCATCTTCCCCTGCAATGGCTGTGATCACCCGTTCTTCTGCAGCTTCGCGGGCCTTGGCCTTAACATCGTCGCGCATATGGTCGCGCACCATCAAAATGGCAGAATCCACAAGGTCCCGCACAATCTGTTCCACGTCCCGCCCGACATACCCGACTTCTGTAAATTTTGTCGCCTCTACCTTCAGAAACGGGGCCCGGGCCAGTTTGGCCAAACGGCGGCTGATTTCGGTTTTGCCCACGCCCGTGGGGCCGATCATCAGAATGTTCTTGGGGTAAACTTCGTCGCGCAAATCTTCAGGCAATTGCTTGCGCCGCCAACGATTGCGCAAGGCAACGGCCACGGCACGCTTGGCGTCTTTTTGTCCAACGATATGGCGGTCCAATTCGGACACGATTTCACGGGGGGTCAAATCAGTCATTTAGAGATCTTTTCTACAGTCAGATTGCCGTTTGTATAAACGCAGATATCGGCTGCGATTTGCATCGCTTCGCGGGCAATGGTTTCGGCATCTTTGTCGCTGTCCAGCATGCCCCGTGCTGCCGCCAGGGCAAAATTGCCACCCGATCCGATGGCAGCAATGCCATGTTCTGGCTCTAACACGTCGCCAGCACCCGTTATGATCAGCAGTTCTGCCCCGTCGGTTACGATCAACATTGCTTCTAACTTCTGCAAATATTTGTCCGTGCGCCAATCCTTGGCCAGTTCCACGCTGGCCCGTGCCAATTGCCCAGGCGTTGCTTCCAGCTTGGCTTCCAACCGTTCAAGAAGTGTAAACGCATCCGCAGTGGAACCGGCAAACCCCACAAGAACGTCGTTTCCGCCAGGTGACAGGCGGCGCACTTTTCGCGCGGTCCCCTTGATAACGGTTTGTCCCAAGCTGACTTGCCCGTCGCCCGCGATAACCACTTCGTCGCCTTTGCGGACACCGATGATGGTGGTGCCGTGCCAGCCCGGAAAATCAGTGTCACTCATATTTGGAAACCTTCTGCCTTTGGTCGCAATATGGCGGCCAAGTCCGTCCGTCGCAAGGCGGGCACAAAAAAGGCGCCCGAATCCGGACGCCTGATTTTGAAAGTCTGGGGCGGATCAAATCGCGCTTTCGATCCAGCTTTGCAAAGACGCTTTCGGCGCAGCGCCGGTTTTGTTCGACACAACTTCGCCGTCCTTGAACAGGAACAGCGCCGGAATGCCCCGCACGCCCAAAGCCGCAGCCGCCGATGGGTTTTCATCCACGTCGACTTTCACGACTTTGACCTTGCCGGCCATTTCTTCAGAAATTTCTTCCAGCGCTGGGCCGATTTGTTTGCATGGGCCGCACCAAGGGGCCCAGAAATCTACGACGACGGGAACGTCGGACGATTTTACTTCGGTGTCGAACGTTGCGTCGGTGACGGGTACGGTTGGCATGGCAGCTCTCCGGATGTGTGTGTGGGGATCACACCTAGGCATAGGTGGTACGGGCGTCAAGATTTTGCCGCAGATTGTAATGCTTGCATCACGATATGGTGCGGAAGGGGCATCAGGTCCTGTGTCTTGGTCCACAAGATTGCAGTGTCGATGTCGTGGTTTGGAAAAATCAGCGCCAACGCCGCCGCATACGCCCCCATTTGGCGAAGGATGCCCAACGGTGTGGCATCGGGCGTGTCTGGAACACTGCGATTGGTTTTGAAGTCCACCGCCAAAACGCGGTCATCCCCCACGATCAAACGATCAACTGACCCTTGAACCAATGCGTTGTCCAAGACAGGCAAGGTTGCGGACAAAGGCACCTCTGCCAATGTGTCAGGGTGGAAAATATGAACGAAGGCAGGATTTTCCAAAACAGCCACCGCTTCTTGTAATGCGTCCGCCCCCAAGTCTGAGTCCTGGGTCAGGGCAATATCCCGCCACCGATCTTTGGGTGCGCTGGGCAGCGTTTCAAGAAGCCAGTGCACCAGCGATCCAAACACCTTGGGGTCATATTCCGTCGATCCCATTTCCCCCGGCAGCGCCTTTGCCCCCCCCAAATCAGATGGACTTATGGCCTTGCGTGGTTTGAATACAGCGTCTGTTACATCGGGAAATCCGTTCCGGCATGCCACGCCTTGGTCACTGCTTCGCGGATGCACCGACACTTGCCCTGCAGACCAATCACCGGTTTCAAAACGCAGGCCTGGACCGTTCGGCGTTTTTATTTCCTGCGCGCCCAAGCTTTCGGCCGTGGCCGACAGGATTTTATACCACCCGCGATCATCTTTTTCTTTGTCCACATTGGACGCCGCCACGATAAGCCACGATTCTGCCCGTGTCAGTGCCACATATAAAAGCCGGTCGTTTTCCAAAGCCTCGTGATCCAGGGCGTTGCGTTTTGCCTTGGCCAAAACGTCTGGCACATCGTCGGCCTTGGGCATCCAATGAATGGTGTCCCCCACGGTCACCACTTGGGTTTGCAAGCTTTCGCGCTTTTTCGCGGTGTCGGGCAAGATCACGATGGGCGCTTCCAACCCTTTCGCGCCATGAATTGTCATGATGCGCACCTGGTTTTGACCAGATTCCAATTGGCGCTTCACCTCTGGTGACAAGGTATCAATCCATACCAGAAAATCCGTCAGGTTCGGGACATGGGCGTTTTCGTATTGCGCGGCCTGATGCAACAGCGCGTCCAGCGCTTCGTCCGCTTCCAGCCCAAGCCGCGCCACCAGTTTTTTGCGACCCTCCAAGCGCACCAGAATGTGTTGGATCAGCTCGAACGGGCGTTCAAAATCTGACATATCGCGCAATCTGCGCAAAGGGGCGTGGGTGTCTGGAAAATCCGCGGCCCGGCGTTCCATTTCCCGCCACAAATATTTGGCGGACCGACCCTGCGCCAATTCATACAGCTGTGCGTCATCCCAGCCAAACAGCGGCGACTTCAATGCTTCTGCCAGCGCCAGTGAATCTTCCGGCGTGGCCAAGAAACGCAGCAGCGACAGCACATCTTTCACGGCCAATTCATCAGTGATCACCATGCGGTCTGCCCCAGCCAAAGGCAGCTTGGCGGCCTTACAGGCGCGGTGCAGTTCGCGGTAAATCCGCCCCTTGCGGCCCCGTACCAAAATCAGAAAATCACCCGCTGTGATGGCCCGCTTGCGTAAAACCCCGTTTTCGTCGGGGGCTGACAAAGTCTCTGTTTCTGATTGGATCAAGCGCAGGATTTCGGCGGCGATGGCGTCTGCCAAGCGTTTATCCGGGTGATCTGGGGACACTTCATCCACTGGGCTGGTCCAAGGCAGCGGGTCAGGGGCATCCAAAGCTTCAAACGATGGCCAGACATCGACCCGCCCCGGCATCGTTTCTTTGAATGCGATGTGATCAGGGTTTTCCAACAAGCCGTTGTCATCTTGATCGAAAACAGTGTCTGTGAAACGCAAAATCGCTTCCGACGATCGGAAAGAATAGGACAGATCTGTCGACTGAAAGTCTTTGCCCAATGTTTCGATCTTGTTTCTGAACCGGTCCCGCATCCGGTCAAATCCGCGGGGATCCGCCCCTTGAAAGGAATAGATCGACTGCTTCTTATCCCCCACCACAAAAATCGTACGATCTTGATCATCGCGCGCGCCTTGGCCAGATGTGAATTCTTCGGTCAACAGGTCGATGATTGTCCATTGATCGGGACTGGTGTCTTGGGCTTCGTCCACAAGAATATGATCAATGCCGCCATCCAGTTTGAACAACACCCACCCGGCCACCGATTTTTGGCTGAACAGGGCCTTGGTCTTTTGAATCAGGTCGTCGAAATCCAACAAACCGCGGGCACGTTTGGCTTGATCATACCTTGCCAGGAAACGCTGCCCAAACGCCAAAAGTGCCAGGCTGCGCTGCGCTGACATCCAAGCAAGGCGGCTTTGTCGGGCCATGGCGACGCGTTCCATAAACCCGTCCAATTCGGGCTGAAACGTCAGCTGTTTTTGCAAGTCCTTCGTGGGAACTTTGCCTAATTTTGGACTGCCATCTTTTTGCACAAGGAAAACTTTTTCCAGGGCGCGCAATGTGTCCAAGCCCGGTTGGTCCAGATTCAAACCATCCAAGATTTTCGCATTTTTCAGATCCGTTGCCTTTTCCGCAGTGCGCATAATTTCCCGCAAGCTGCGCAGACGGTCGGTGTCGCCCGGGCCAAAGCACATCGCCAGAATGTCGCTTTCTTGGAAATTGGTGTTCAATCCAAAATCACCCAAGATACCACTGCCATTGCCCGCAGCGGCGATGGGTCCCGCGTTGGACAAGATATCGTTCAGCAAACCGTCCAGCGACGTTTCCGCAACAAACGGCAGAATGGCATCAAAGGTGGGGTCATCTTCGGCCATCTGGTCCAGAACCGCTTTGAACACAGCGCCCTGGCCTGCTTCATCCATTTCCTGAAACTGCGGGCTGATGCCGGCTTCCAGCGGAAATTGGCGAAGAACAGAACTGCAGAAAGAGTGGATGGTCTGGATTTTCAACCCGCCCGGCGCTTCGATTGCTTGGGCGAACAAGGTGCGGGCCACGTTGATTTCAGTGTCTGTAAAACGATTTTCTTCCCCCAGTGTCGCCAATTCCTTCCGCAAGGCGTCGGCTGGCATCATGGTCCATTTGCCCAAACGACCAAACAACCGGTTCTGCATTTCTGACGCAGCCGCCTTGGTATAGGTCAAACACAGAATTTTTTCGGGGGCGACGCCCGCCAACAGCAGACGCGCGACGCGATCGGTCAAAACGCGCGTTTTTCCCGAACCAGCATTGGCCGACAACCAGGTGGACACATCGGGCCGCCCCGCCATGTTTTGTTTGATCGTTGCTTTATGCATCTTTGCCACCCCCAATCGGGTCGGGATCCGCGTTTCGGCTTAAGTCCCATTCGCCGAACCGGGCAAGCTGGTCATACGGTGATGCGATGTCAGACAGTGGCATCGCGCGGCGGGCGTAAAACGGCATTGATCCGTCACAGTATCGTTCGATCAGGCCCACAAAATCCGGCCAAAAGGAATCATCAGTGGGTGTTGATGGAACAACGCGTCCAGGATCCACCAATTCTAAAAACGCGGCGTCGGTGATGCCTTTGACCTGCACCTTTTTGAATGCACCGCGCGCGGCCATTTCGATCAACAGCGGCAATTGTTTATCAAAGCTTTTCTGTTGCGCGGGCGTCGGGGCACGCCCGGTTTTGTAATCAATTATTCGCCCCCATCCCGTGGGACTGATGTCGATCCGGTCCGCCTTGCCCACCAGCGTGAAATCCAAGTTGGGGATCAAAAGTTCGCCGAACGCTTCAAGCATGCGGGCGGCAGGGGGCTCCTTTTCGTCAGTTTCAATCCCGACGACCCAATCACATATCGACGCGGCCCGGTGCAGCCAAAATTTCCGGGTCAGGGCATCTGAAATCGTGCTTTCGACGTGTTGGGCAAAGGTTTGACGCAACACTTCGGCGTCCAAAACAGTGTCTGCATTGGCGAAAAACGCTTCCAAGGCGCTGTGAAACACGATGCCGCGGGTGGCTGCCGTGGGGGGCAGGCCCAATGGATCCAAACTGGGCAGTTGCAAAACATGTTTGGCGTAAATTGAATAAGGATCGCGGATCAGGGTCTTTATCTCTGTGACCGACAAGCGGCGGGGCCGTGCCGTGGCAGGTGGCTTGGGGGCAGGGCGCTTGTATCGATCAGCAGGCGGTGCGTCGTGCAGCGCTTTGGCCGCTGCCACCCAAGGCGCGGCGCGGTTTTTCATGGCTGCCAAGGCAGGGCGACCCTGGTCCAAGCCGGACAGCAGGTTTTCCAACCGATTCAACCAACGCGACGGAATGGTTTCAGTTTCGGCCGATCGCTTTGACCGGGTCACCCAAACCAATTGGCTGGATACGGCTTGCTGAAAGTCATGGGCCGCCAACCCCACTTGTCTGTCGGGCAGCAAAAGATTCACCTTGGTCCGCATGGTTCGGTTCAACCAATTGTCCAGTGTGGGGATTTCTGGCCAGGTCCCGTCATTCAGCCCGGCCAAGACCACCAAATCTGCGGATTGAACCCGCGCTTCCAAAGTGCCCAAAATCACGATCGGCGCGTTTGGGTCTTCCCGGTCCCTGGCGTCCGCTGCCCCCAGCACCGACCGGAAAATGGTGGAAAAATCGTCCAGCCCCACCGCAACACTGTCGGCGGATGCATCCTTGATCTGTTGAAAGCACCGAAGCGTTTCGCGGCCCGGCTCTTTTTCCCAAAGGGCAGAGGTGTCTGCTGACACACCGCATCCCAGCTGTTCTGCCACTGTTTCAATATGGGTGACCCAATCTGCAAGCTGTGCAGTTTCATCTGAATAAGGGGTCGCCAATAGGGGCATAAACCAAGACACCCAGGCCCCGCGTCGGTCATCTTCTGCCTGCCAAGCGTCAAGCGCAGTGTCCCCGAAGTGCACGACAGACCCTGTTCTGACCGCCAACTCAAGCTCGCGCGTGTGTTTCAGATGCTGGCCCCGGTCTGATCCTGCGTGCACAAGCGGGTGTTTCAGCAGGGGGATCACGGCTTCTGGCGTGATCCCGTCCATCCAAATGCCCAGCAGTTGTAACACAAGCCGCCCAGGGGCCGTCAAAGACAGTGGCACGCCCGCGCTGTCGTCCGCCCGGATGTTCCATCGGCCCAGGTTGGTGGCAATTTGCCGGGTCAGCGTCCGGTCGGGGCTGATAACGGCGGCGGTCAGCCCGTCTTCCACGGCGGCCCGCAATCGAAGGGCGATGGTTTCCGCTTCGGCCCGTTGGTCGGCCGCTTCCAGCCACGTGATGCCCGCACAGGCATCATCCAGATCATCCAGACCGGGGCCTTCCACCAACCACTGGTCCGTCGTGGGGGCAGGCCGCAGGGCCAATCCGATCAAGCGCTGACGCGCGGGGTGGGGCGGTGGCACGTCGATCCAGGTCTGCACATCGTCTTTGGTCAGGTTCAACGCGTGAAGAAACTTGGCAAACCGATACTGTGGGTGATCTTGCCGCCCGTTCCCTTCGGTCAACAATTCCCAAACTGTGTCTGGTAAGGTCCGATCAAACCCAGGCAAAATCACCGCCCCGTTTGGCAAGGTGGCCACAGCTTTCATCAGTTCAAAGGTGGTGCCGCGGGACCCAGTCGACCCTGCAATAATGATGGGATGACTGGGCGGGTTTTCTTGCCAGTGGGCGGTGCGATGCAAAACCGCATCCCGGATGGCCCGTTCGGACAGCACAATTTCCTGGCCTTCAAAGGCCCGTGCGGCGATGTCGATGAATTCTTGCGCCAGGGCCCAATGGTCTGAAAAATTGCTGAGGTCGATTGTCCGAAGGTCTGCCGCCGCAACGCCTTCACCGGCCATTTCTTCGAACAATGTGGCCAGCGAATCCGCCAGATCGAACGCCGCAGACTTTGGGGCCAAGTGGGGCTTCGCTTGCAAAAGACCCTGCACCAACGGGAACAAAGCCATTCTGGCGGAAAACTTTGAATCGATCCGCGTTTGGTCGAATGGCCCGGGCAGATCATTCAGTTCGGTCACCAGGCCGATCCGGGGGTGCAGCTGCGCGCCTTTGGCCTGCAACAGTGTCTGAACTTGGCGGGCCATGCGCCGGGTGTTCACCAGCAGTTGGGTCTGTGCCTGCTGGGTTTGCGACGTGACGCGCGCCATCAGTCCGTCCAGGACACAAGCCGAAAAATCCACGCCGGGGGGCAACGCGAAAACCCGCGGTGTCGGCGAAGGATCAAACACGCCCTTGGTCCAAAATTTGGGCAGCCAGTTCGATGTTTTCCGGGCGGCCCACATCGCACCACACCCCGTCAAAAACGGCCCCAAAGAGTTTGCCCTGTTTGATTAAATCATCCCAAACGACATTCAGCGAAAACACGTCTTGGGGCACCGCTGTGACCAGGCGCTTGTCGATGATTTGAACGCCCAAGAAAACGAAATCACCGCCGCGGGTCAGACGCCCGTCGTGGTGCAACTCGAAGTCCCCGGGGCCGTCGCGGCCATGGACTTGGTCTTTGTGGGCGCACAGCAAACATGCGGGCGCATCGGGTGTCCAGTGATGTGCGATGGTGATGAACGGATTGCCCTGGGCCCAGATGTTGTCGGCGTTGGTGGTAATGACAACATCCCCCGACAACCATGTTGCAGCGTTCTTCAAGCCGCCGCCCGTGTCCAAGATCACCTGTTCTGTGATAACCCGTGTGTGGGGATCATTTTCAAAATGCGCTTCGATTTGGTCGGACAGATAGTGGGCGTTAACCACGCTGGGTGTCAGTCCTGCGTCTTTGATCAAACCCACCGTATGATCCAGCAAAGATTGTCCCCCCACCTGGATCAAAGGTTTGGGGGTACTGTCTGTCAACGGGCGCATGCGGGTCCCAAAGCCCGCCGCGAAAATCATTACATCTGTTGGGCGGTCTGGCACAGGTCCCTCAAGCGTTGAAGATGATGGGGCGTTGGGTCCGGCAATTCTGTCACAAGCGATTTCAGCGCACCCAAGCTGGGATGCGCCAAATCATTTTGCAGGTTCCGCCACACCCGGGGGATCAGGTCGATGTAGTCGGGCTTGCCGTCCCGGGCGCATAGGCGGGCGAACACCCCCAAGATGCGCAGGTTTCGCTGCGCGCTTAAGGTGGCCACCGATCCGTCAAACACATCGGCATCACCAGACGCTGCCCGCAAGCGGTCCAACAGGTTCGTTGCAACGTCGGGCGCCACATCCCGGCGCGCATCAAAGATCATCGACACAGCATCATACAGATGGTGACCGGATTGTGCGTCTTGAAAATCCAACAGCCCCACCTGCATCACGCCGGATTGCCTGGGGCACCAAACCAGATTTTGGGCATGAAAATCCCGCAACACCAAAACGGGGCTGGTCCAATCCAGTGCCGCCAAAGCGTGATACGTCTGGTCTATGAACGGCTGCGGGTCAGCGCCAGGCGCGTACCAAATTGGGGCCAACGCGGCGGCGTCCGACATTTCTTTGGGGCCATAGGGGGTCACGTTTTTGGGCACAGGGTTTTTGTGCAACGTGTCCAAGGCGTCCAGGGCGGCGTGGTACAGATCCATTTCGCGGGACGGGTCTGTGTTGATCAGATCAAAGAACAGCTGATCGCCGAAATCTTCCATCAAGATCAGACCTTGGGATTGGTCCACTTTGAACAGTTGCGGCGCGTTCAGACCCTGGTCCCGCAGGACCATATCAATGTCTATGAAGGGCTGAATGTCGTTTCCCAGCTGCGGCGGTGCATCCATGATCACCGCCGGGCCAGCAGAAGATTCAATCCGAAAATATTTGCGCGCAGATGCGTCCCCGGCCAGGGGTCGGATGGGGGCATCTTGCCAGTCTGTGCCTGACAGGAATTGTCGTATGTCGTCCAAACGTGTCACAGCACCCCCTGAAGTCGGCGTTCCCAGGCCGTGTCGTTGCTTGACAGAGTCAAAACACGCGCGTCCCCTTGGGTTTTCAGGTCCACGTATAGAGTTCTTTTTGGAAGAAGCGCATCCATAATTTCGGGCCATTCAATCAGGCACAGCGCATGATCCATGGCGTCTTCCAGGCCCAATTCATCAATTTGGTCGATGTGTGTCAGCCGGTACAAATCGCAATGCCAGATTTCAAACCCTTCCGCGTCATAGGTTTGCACGATGGTGAACGTGGGTGACGGGACGTCTTCTGGCGCGTCCAATCGGGCCAATATGATGCTGCGGGACAGAACCGATTTGCCAGCGCCCACCGCGCCACGCAGGGCAAGACAATCCCCACCTGTCAGCACCGGGGCCAGCGCTGCGCCAAGCTGCGTCATGGCTTGTTCTGACTGCAAAGTCGTTGTGAAATGGGTTTGCGCCATACCCAACTGTATCCCGGGTCAAGGCGGCTTCAACCTGATTTATGCGGCATTCATTCAGCGGCGGTGGACAGGGCCAGGTTTTGGGTCAAGGCCAGGTCTGTGAATTCCACCATCGTTCTGCACTGCGCCAAAGGCACAACGCGCAGATGGATGTCCGTTCCGTGGGGGCCGGGGACCTTGGCATCCCAGATGGCGCGGTGATCTTTTTGATCCACGAAGTCGCGAATTTCGCCCCAGATCGGACTGGGTTGCGCCACGTCTGCCCAAATTCGGGTGGTGGTGTGCACGCTGTCTTCTGCACTGTCCTGGTCGGTGGGAAGGTTCCAAAGCTGGCGGTACGCTTGGTTGTCCAACACGGTTTTGCCTTGGGACGAAAACACCACGAAAGGTGTTTCGATGGCGTCCACAACATCGCGATACCGCAGCAATTGTTTGTGGAAATCGCGCGACGCCCCCACCTGGCTGGAAATATCTTCGATCAACAGCGCGATGGCCCCATCGGGATGCGGGCGCCCGGTCAGCTTGAATGTTTCACCGGACGGCAGGGACCAGCATTCACTGTAGCTGCCTGCCACGGCTTCGGCTTCCAACTGGCTGACCTTTTCACGCCATTCAGCATAATTTCGCGGCTCTGGGATGACGCCGTTCAAGCGCAATGTGTCCAGGAAAGACGCCAAACTGGGCCGCTGGGATAAAACGTCGAAGCTGGTTTTTGTCATGTCCAACAGCGCGGGGTTGAACAAAACCAAACGGCGGGACCGATCGAAGATCGCCAAACCGGTGGACAGCTGGGCAAAGGTTTTGGACAGCGTCTGCACAAATTCCCGCCTGCTTTCTTCTGCGCGAATTTCACCCGTCGCGGGCACGGCAAAGGCCGCTTGGTGTGCGCCGACGGGGACATGGGAAAAATGAAACCAGCGCTGGCCGCCGTCTTTGGCCACCAATGGCGCGCGCAATTGATCTTTCGATGCGTCGGCATCGTCTGCCGTTTTTGGCCAAGACGTGATGTCAAAATCCTGGGCCGATCGGTTTTGCCAAATGATGTTGCCCTGTTCGTTCAGCAACACCACTGGATTTGGATTGACGGCACAGATTTCTGCCGCGCCAAATTGTGGTGTTGGGTTTGGCACGTCGGCGGGCCTGACATTGGGTTGGGGCGTCCGCCGCAACACCAAAGGAAATGCCGCCAAAACGGCCGCCGCAAAAGCCATCCAAAATCCGAAATTGAGAATCGACTCATCCATAACATCCGCCCCTGTTGCCTAAAATTTGGCGGGGCTTGGTTAATCTGCAGTTAATGAAGGGGCACAGGTACCAAGGCGGGGTTGTCTTTGCCACCCAAGGGCTTGGCTTCCACATCGCGGCGGTCCCAGGTCATGTCAACTTGTGCGCCCCCGTCTTCACCATTTTGAAATCGAAGGGTTGCCCCTGATCGTTCCAAAAGGGTCTTGGCGATGAACAGTCCCAAACCCATGCCTTCATACCCGGCGCGTTGGCTGGAATGGCCAGCACCCCTGCGGCGACGCACAAACGGGTCCCCCAAGCGGTCGATGACAGTGGGGGAAAACCCTTCGCCATCGTCTTTAATAGACACAAAAATCTGCGTGTCCGACCAGCCAATCCGCACATCCACTTTGAACTGCGCGAAGTCCACGGCGTTCTGAACGATATTGCGGATGCCGTGGATGATTTCCGGCTTGCGCAGGATCAATGGGTCCCCGTCTGACCCGCTGGGATCCACGTGAAATGCAACGACCGGCCCGCGCGCCAAGTGCGGGTCAGCGGCTTCTTCCACCACGGCGCGCCAGGGGGCGGACCGAAGATGCACGTCGTCTTTGCCGGCCCGCCCCATGGACCGCAAAATGTCGCTGCATCGCACCGCTTGGTCCCGAATCAAGGACGCATCGGCATAAAGATCGTCGTCATTGTCCAATTCTTCCATCAGTTCGGCGCTGACCAGTTTGATGGTGGCCAAGGGCGTGCCAAGTTCGTGCGCTGTGGCGGCGACGACACCGCCCAGGTCGGTCAGCTTTTGTTCGCGGGCCAAGGCCATTTGCGTGGCCAACAGCGCTTCGGACATGGATGTCATTTCGGCAGTGACCCGCTGGTTATAAACCGCAATGAATCCCACCCCGATGACAATGGCGATCCACAGCCCGAAGGCGAAGATGTCGGGCATGAACAAATTGCGCCCATCTTCCAGTGTCAGCGGCAGGTAAAAGAACGCCATCAGCGTCACCAAGACGATGGCCAAACCCGCCAAGGCAGCCGTCACGCGGGACGGCAGCGCCGATGTGGCGATGGTGACAGGGGCCAAGACCAGCAAGACGAACGGATTGTGAATGCCCCCGGTCAGGGCCAGCAGCACGCAGATCTGAAAAACGTCGAACGCCAGAACCCCCACGGCTTCACTTTCGCGCAACCGGCGGCTTCCGGGAAAGGACGTGATGGCCACCAAGTTCACCAAGACCGATGCCCCCACCACCAAGCCGCACAGAACCCAAGGCACTTCGATTCCCACAAACAGGTGGGCGGCGGTCAAGGCCAGAAGCTGTCCGGCGATGGCAAACCACCGCACCAGCACCAAGGTCCGCAGCTTGATCCAATTGCTGCGGGCAGACTGGTCGATATATCCGATGCCGGATTGGGTCATCTAACGCTCCTGTGACGAAAGGGCCCGTGCGGTTCCCTTGCCCATAGGGTATCGGCAGGCAACGCAGTTTGAAAGGATGGCGATATGGCGACGGGAAGAATAGCAGCTTTCGCAGGCAGTGCAGTCCTGGCAGTTGTGGGGGGAAGTTTCTTGCTGACAGAACTTCTGCGGCCCACCAACCAATTCGCAGATTGCACCCAGGGGGCCGTTGCAGGGGGCGCCATCGGTGGACCGTTTGAACTTTTGGACAAAACCGGCGCGGTGCGGACCGCGGATGATGTTATCACCAAAGCCACGCTGGTCTATTTCGGGTATTCGTTTTGCCCGGATGTGTGCCCGTTCGATGTGGCCCGCAATGCCACGGCCCTGGATATCTTGGCGGACAGTGGGCATGACGTCGGGGGCGTGTTCATCACGGTTGATCCAGAACGCGACACGCCAGAAGCAGCGGCGGATTATGCCGAAGCCCACCACCCCGATATGTTGGGCCTGTCCGGCACGGCCGAACAGGTGGCGCGGGCCGCACGGGCGTATAAAGTGTACTACAAAAAGCAGCCGGATGCTGAAGATCCAGACTTCTATTTGATGGACCATTCCACCTTCACGTACCTGATGATGCCCGACATCGGCTTTGTGGATTTCTTCCGCAACGACCTGTCGCCGACGGCGGTTGCAGAAAAAGTCGCGTGTTTTGTGGATGCTACGGCCTGATGGTCTAGCTATGGTTGAGGAAGAAACAACAGTGTACCCTTTGCCATGGTTGATATGACTGCGAAAATTGGACCGGACCCCAGTCTTTTGATCGTCGATGACGACGAACCGTTTCTGCGGCGTTTGGCCAAAGCGATGGAAAAGCGCGGGTTTACGGTGGAACAAGCGGACAGCGTGGCCGCAGGCAAAGCCATCGCCACAGCCCGCCCGCCCGCCTATGCCGTGGTGGACTTGCGGTTGGGGGATGGGAACGGGTTGGACGTGGTGGAAGTGCTGCGCACCCAACGCCCCGATTCCCGCGTTGTTGTGCTGACGGGATATGGGGCCATCGCCACTGCTGTTGCGGCTGTCAAAATCGGGGCAACCGATTATTTGTCCAAACCTGCTGACGCCACGGATGTGATGAATGCACTTTTGACGTCCGACGACGAATTGCCGCCGCCACCCGAAAACCCCATGTCTGCCGACCGGGTGCGCTGGGAACATATCCAGCGTGTCTATGAATTGTGCGATCGCAACGTGTCAGAAACGGCCCGCCGATTGTCCATGCACCGCCGCACCCTGCAGCGCATTTTGGCAAAGCGGTCACCCAGATAATCTGGCGCGGCGCTGGTCTTCCAGGTTTGGGTGATCTTCCAGCAAGCTTTCATACAATCCCGCCAACAGCGGGCCGTGCTTGGACCACATGCGGTTGCGATGCACATAGGCCTGTCCGGCCTTCTTGCGCTGCAACACGTCTTCCGGGTCATCCAACAGATCATCCAACAATCGTGGCCAATCTTCCGGCTTTTTGGCCACGCACAAAAATTCATTTGGCACAGATGTTTGCGCCGCAGCAAAAGGCGAACAGATGGGGATGACCCCATGCGCCAAGCATTCAATGACCTTCAGGTCTGACTTGCACCGGTTAAATTCAGTGTCAAACAAGGGCAAAAGCGCAAAATCAGCCTTGGCCAGCAAGGACATAAAATTCTCATAGGTCTGGGTCGGGTAAAACGTCGCGTCCGCCTTGTCGTTCAAGCTTTTGTACAGCGATGGTTCGTGGATCACATCGCAAGCGATCCGGTCTTTGTTGTCCATCAAAAACGGCAACACTTGGCCGCACTGGGATTTCCATTCGTCTTCGCGGTTTAATGCCCCAAAGAACAGGCGTGGCTTGGGACCGCGCTGCTGCAAAGACGGCGGCAACGACGCGTCCATGATTTGGTTTTCCACCACAAAGACATTGGGGTTCCAGGTCCGGCACACTTCAGCCAAGGCGGGGGTGGACACGGTGACGGCATGGGCGGCTTTGATGGACCAAAAGTCATTTTTCACTTGGCCCTTCAGGTATGCGGGATGGTCATCCACATCGTGCACGAACAGCCATCCGTCACGGCACTTCTTGTCGATTTCGTTGCGCCTGTTTTGGTCTTCTGGGTGCAAGCGATAGGTCAGGAAAACGCCAGATTCCCCATCGGGCACACCCGTGAACCGCCCCACAGTCACGGATGGGGACACGGCCCCCATCCCCGCCATGGCCGACAGCGGTTGGCGGACGCGAATTTTGGTAAGCGCATCCACTTTGGTGCCGATCCCGATGGCGTGCACCCGGATGGGCGCGGGCGCTGGGTTGGGTTTCAGGGCGAACACCCACTGCAGCGGTGCCACGCTTTGGTTCAAATCCTTGGGGTCGATACCGAAATGCTTGGCCAAGGGCGCGGCGGCGGCAATGTGGTCTTTCGTGCTGTCGGGATTTGCCACGCGCGGTGTGACACCCGCAGTGTGCCATCCAGCGGCTTTGAACAGACCCGCCGCCGTTGGCTTTGTGAAAAACCAGCGCTGGCCCTGTTGGATCAAACCCGTGTCTTTATAAGACCAATCGCCCTTCAAGACGCGTTCCAACGTGGACCAGTGGGTGATATTGGGCACGCAAACCACAGCAGACCCGCCGGGGTTCATGATCTCCCGCAGGGTTGCCAAAACAGCCGTTGGGTTCGGCATAAGTTCCAAACCGTCGTGCAGCAGCAGCAAATCGACTTTGCGACCCTGCAAGGCCTGGGCGATTTTTTCATGGGTCGACTTTTTCACAATGTCGCCTTGCACAACTTGGTCGATCTGTGCCGGCGGCTTCACGGTATCGGGCAAGCGCCATTCGACCCCGATATAGGTGCAATTGGGGTTCTTCTTGCGATACGCCCGGGCAAATGCGCCTTTGCGGCATCCCAAATCCAAGACAAGCTTCGCGGTGATGTCGGCGCGGGCCAAAACGACCGGGTTGATGGCGTTTTCCAATGACATCCCGTTATCCCATCTGGTCCAAAAGATCGGTGCACCGGGCGATATACGCTTCGCGCGCGTCCAACGGTGGGCGCAACAACAGCGTAAAACTGTCTGCTGTGTCCGCCTGTGGGCCAAAGAATTTGTCCGCTTCTGCCTGGGTAAACCCGGCCAGATGCTGCGCTTCCAACCACGCGCTTAACGTATCGGCGCGTTTAATCTGTGCTTTCACCGATTTTGGAAGAACGGCAGGCAAGCCGAACCGTAGATGAATGGCCGCAGTCAGGCGATCATCCAGGCCCTTGTACCCCGGCCCCACCGCCGCTTTGACCGGCGAAATCATGTCCCCAATCACATATTCTGGTGCATCGTGCAGCAATGCCGCAAGTTGCCATTTCGGGTCCGGGCGTGGTGACCAACGTGTGTAAATCGTTTCCACCAAAAGGGAATGTTCCGCCACGGAATAGGCGAATTCCCCTTTGGTTTGCCCATTCCAGCGGGCCACAAACGACAAGCCGTGGGCAATGTCGGCCAGTTCAATGTCCAGCGGCGTCGGGTCCAAAAGATCCAGCCGTCGCCCGGACAGCATTCGTTGCCATGCACGTGTCGTTTTTCCCATGGGCCTTCATCCCCCGCCAGCGTGCGACAATCAAGCGGCTTGCCGCCCAGGCTCTGTTGCGGCGGGTGGGGAAGGGTGATACCCGGCCCCAAACTGAGCCAGGAGAGCGAGACATGGCGAACGATTATGTAGTGAAAGATATTTCCCTTGCCGAATTTGGGCGCAAGGAATTGGACATTGCGGAAACCGAAATGCCGGGCCTGATGGCGCTGCGGGCAGAATATGGCAAAAGCAAACCGTTGGCTGGTGCGCGCATTGTGGGATCGCTTCACATGACCATCCAAACCGCCGTGCTGATCGAAACACTGGTGGCATTGGGCGCGGACGTGCGCTGGGCATCTTGCAACATCTTTTCCACACAGGATCACGCAGCTGCAGCCATCGCGGAAGCGGGCATTCCCGTCTTCGCCATCAAAGGCCAATCGCTGGAAGAACACTGGGATTACGCGGACAAATCTTTCCAGTTTGCTGAAGGTCCAAACATGATCCTGGACGACGGCGGTGATGCAACCCTGTACATCTTGTTGGGTGCGCGCGCGGAAGCTGGGGAAGAAATCATTCCTGTGCCGCAGTCCGAAGAAGAAGCCGTCATCAAAGCGCAGATCAAAAAGCGCATGGAAATGTCCCCTGGCTGGTTCACAAA
>JAHDDS010000106.1 GCA_020629235.1 Planktomarina sp. | reverse complement strand
TGAAAGAAAGCCACGTTCACGACGTGCAGATCACCCGCGAAAGCCCCAATTACCGGATCATGTAAGGTGACGCCCGGCGCCCGCGTGGCCGCAGCGATCGAAGTTTTGGACGCGCACCGGTCTGGCACCGCGTTGGAAAAAGCCCTGACCAACTGGGGCCGGGCCAGCCGGTTCGCAGGATCAAAGGACCGGGCGGCGGTGCGGGACCTGGTCTTTGACGCCGTGCGCCGCCAGCGGTCCTGCGGCGGCTTGGACGCACAGGTGCCCACACGGGTCTGGGTCGCGGCGGTTTTGAAGGCCACCGGGTGCGCGCCTGACGCCATGTTCACAGGCGACGGCCACGCGCCCGCGCCGCTGCTGCCCGCAGAATTGGACCATCTGGCGGAATTGCCCGCCGCCGTGCCTGACGCGCCAGATTGGATGGTGGCGGATCTGAGGCGCGATCTTGGGGCAGACGGGGCGTCCCGGGTGGTGGACAGCTTGGCCCACCGCGCGCCTTTGGGTCTGCGCGTGAACCTGCGCAAAGCGGACGTCGCCAAGGCGCAGCAGGCCCTGTTGCGCGACGGGATAGAGACACAGACCACACCCGTCGTCCCCACAGCCCTGATCGTCAAGACAAACCCGCGCCGTGTGCACAGCAGCAGGGCCTTTCAAGACGGGTGGGTCGAAATTCAAGACGCCCATTCCCAAGCCATTGCCGCGCGCGTGCCCCTGTCGCCTGGCGACCGTGTGCTGGATTATTGCGCGGGCGGGGGCGGCAAGACCTTGGCCTTGGCCGCGCGGGCCGACGGGGTGTGGCATGTCCATGACGCGGCCCCCCAGCGATTGGCGGATATTCCAGACCGGGCCAAACGGGCAGGGGTCAAGGTGCAGGCTGTGACACGCGATGACGCCGCGACCCAGGCCCCCTTTGATGCGGTGATCTGCGACGTGCCGTGCAGTGGCAGCGGGGCGTGGCGGCGATCCCCGGCGGCCAAATGGCGCACCGCGCCAGGCGACATCGCGGCCTTCCAAGCGCTGCAGCGCGACATCTGTGCTGCAGCGTTGCCCTTGGTGCGGCCCGGTGGGATCTTCGCCTATTTCACCTGTTCGGTTTTGGCGGCGGAAAACGCGGCCCAGAAGGACTGGCTGCTGGATCATGCCCCAACCCTGCGGGTGCTGGACGAAGCCCAATATTTGCCGGATGGGGTGGGGGACGGATTTTACGCGCTGATTGTGCGAAAAGACTGAAAAAGCCCGACCCGTTAACCTTTCGTTAACGATCGAGGCAGATCACCAGTGCCATGACCACTTCGCGATTTGCCACCCGCCCGTCCGTCCACGTGGTTTTGTTCGCGTGCAGCGTGGCCACGGCATTGTGCGCCATTGTGGCGTTTGGCACCACTGCCGCTGCCGGGCTGGCCCTGGGGGCGGCCTTTGTGCTGGTGATTTTGTCGGTGTTGCGCCTGGCGGGTGCGGTGGCAAATTGGCGGGTGCGGCGTTGGTTCAACGGCACCTTTGCCCATTGCGCGGCGGCCACGATCAGGGTGGGGCCGGACGGGCGCATCGCCATGCAAAATCCCGCAGCAGCCCAACTGTTCCAGACCGCCGATATGTCGGGCACCATCGCCAACGGGCTGGAACACATCATGGCCCAAGGGGCCAGCCAAGCCACCAGGCTTTTGAACCTGGCGCGCCACCAAAACGCCGCCTTGGACACGCTGTCCATCAAGGGTGTTTCGTATCGCGTGGCGGTGTCGCTGCACGGCACGGACCAATCCACCTTGTGGCAGTTCGCAGCCCTGGACGGGCTGGTGCCCCAGCTGACCCGCGAAGCCACGGTGCCCATGGCGCGGTTGTCGCCCAACGGTAAGATCGAACACGCCAATCACGCTTTTGAAGAAGTCTTCGGGCTGCATTCGCTGTCCACCCAAGCGCTGACGGACGGCGACCGGTTGCAGGTCAACACCCATCAAAGCCTGCGCACGGACACCGGCAAAAAGGATTTTCTGGTGATCCAAAGCGGCGCGTTGGACCAAGGGGCCGAACTGTACTTTTTCGACAAAATTGAAGTGGAAGATCAGGCCAAGTTCGATGTCGATATCTTCTATAACCTGCCGGTGGCGATGCTGAAGCTGACCCGCGAAGGGCGCATTTTGGGGTGCAACCGCGCGGCGTCCATCTTGCTGGGGCCGCGGCTGTCCAATGTGGCGAATTTTGATCTGGTGTTTCGCGCGGGCGAACGCCGGGCCCAGGCCTGGCTGGAAGAGGCGCTGGAACGCCCCCCTGTGACCCGGTGGGACTTTTTGCAATTGATGACGGACGACCGCGAAGTGATCTTGCAAGTCACGCTGACAAAGGCGGAAACCACCACGGGCGAAGAGGTGATCTTCGCAGCACTGACCGACGTGACAGAACTGAAATCCCTGGAAGCCCAGTTTGTGCAATCCCAGAAAATGCAAGCGATCGGGCAATTGGCCGGCGGCGTGGCCCACGACTTTAACAACCTGCTGACGGCCATTTCGGGGCACTGCGATCTGCTGTTGTTGAAACATGACACCAACGATCCCGATTACAGCGATTTGATGCAAATCCATCTGAACACCAACCGCGCCGCATCTTTGGTGGGGCAGCTGTTGGCGTTTTCACGCAAGCAGACCCTGCGGCTGGAAGGCATTGATCTGCGCGACAGCTTGGCGGATTTGGCCCATTTGCTGAACCGTCTGGTGGGGGAAAAGGTGGAGTTGGAATTGCGCCACCACCCCGACCTGCGCCCCGTACGGGCCGACAAGCGGCAGTTGGAACAGGTGGTGATGAACCTGGTGGTGAACGCCCGCGACGCCATGCCAGACGGCGGCAATGTGCGGGTGGAAACCGATGTGGCCCATTTTGAGCGCGCCATCGAACGCGATGCAGCCATCGTGCCGCCGGGTGAATATGTGATCATCCGCGTCATCGACAACGGCGTGGGCATTCGCCCGGACGCCATCTCGCACATTTTCGATCCGTTCTGGACCACCAAAAACACGGGCGAGGGAACGGGCTTGGGCCTGTCCACGGCATACGGCATCGTCAAGCAATCGGGCGGGTTTTTGTTTGTGGAAAGCGAACTGGACGTGGGATCCACGTTCGAGGTGATCTTGCCCGTGGCCACCCAAACGGACGTTGCAGACGCACCAGCCGCGCACGTGCCCCTGGTGGGCACCCAAAGCCCAGGCGAAGGGACAATTCTGCTGGTGGAAGACGAAGCGCCCGTGCGCGCCTTTGCGTCCCGTGCACTGCAATTAAAGGGCTATACCGTGGTGGAAGCCGACAGCGGTGAAGCGGCCTTGGACACATTGGCCAACACCGACCTGACGTTCGATTTGTTCGTCACGGATATGATCATGCCCGGTTTGGACGGGCCCAGCTGGGTGGAAGCGGCCCAGGACAACGGCCAGACGGCCAAGGTTCTGTTTATGTCCGGCTATGCGGCGGAAAGTCTGCAAGACAAGCAAAAGCGCATTCCCGACGCGTCGTTTTTGGCCAAACCGTTTTCCCTGCAGGCGCTGACGGCCACAGTGGAAAAGATGATGGCCTAGAGCGATTGCCGAAGACGGGGCAGGGTTGGGCCGGGGGCAGGTATCTCAGCGGGCGGCTTTGGCCCACAGGTCAAATTCTTCTTGGCGCTTTTGCGTGTATTTTTCGCGCGCGGCATCTGACAGTTCCAAGTCCCGCTGGGGCGACACGTTCTTTTGGGGCAAGGCAATCTTGCGCTGCAACCGGTCTTCCAAAAACGCCACGGCCACGTCCATCTGTTCATATTGAAACAGGTGATCGACGCCGTCCGGCCCCACACCGCCGCCCATAAATCGCGCCTGCGATCCGACATTGGCAAAGGGGGCGGGCTTGCCTTTGCGCGCTTCAAGAACGAAATCGTCAAACGACACATTGGCGGTGGATTTGTCTTGGCCGTCCAGCTGCGGGCGGCTGCGGTATTTGTACCAGCTGCCCAACCAGTCAATGGGTTCGCGCACCAGGGCAAAGCGTTCAAATTCGCCGCTGTTGACCACCTCAAACAGCGGCGTCATGAACCGGTTGAAGCGATAAACCGGCATGTGCTTCAGCACCGGCGGCGACGAAATGGCGATGTCCGCATGGGGCGCCAAAGCCGCGTCAATGGCAGAGGACCCGGTCTTGGGCACCGAAAAGATAACCAATTTTTGCGCCCAAAACACCAGCATCGCACCGCCCTTTATTCAGTCCGTGCCCCATACTGACCCAAACCCCCGCACAGGGAAACCCATGGCAGCGCACTTTTGACGGGGCTGAAGGCTTTGGGCGGTTGGGGCAGGGGGGCGCCGCAGCCACAAGGCGCAAATCAAAGGTCTGGGTGCCGATCATGGGCAGAGCGGTGTTGAAGGCACCCGGTTTCTTTGATTGCAATTTGGGTTTGTGGTACACCGTCGCAAACCTCGTGGTCTGTCGGTGGGTTTCACCCACCCTACGCTTGCT
>JAHDDS010000105.1 GCA_020629235.1 Planktomarina sp. | reverse complement strand
AAGACATCAAAGGCAAGCTGGAAGCAGCTGGTGCCGAAGTCGAACTGAAGTAATTCAGACCGACTGTCTTTATCGAAAGGCCGCCCTTCGGGGCGGTCTTTTGCGTTTGGCGGACCAGCCAAGGATCGGTCTCGTGAAATCTTGAGGGGCGCATGGCATGCACGGGCGGCCTGACAAGAAAGCTGAAGTGGCGGGGCAAGTCGCTGATTTTGAATAAGGGGGGGAAGCAGCCGGGACAAACTGCCGATAAGCCCGTCGATTCCAAAAACAATACGCCGATTTTGGAAAAACCCTCTCGGTTTTCGAAATCAAAGCGCGCCGTGGGGCAGGGCGGGGCAAGACGACCCCAGCCAAGCGGACAAGTTGTTCGCACCCCACTTCAGAGAGGACCAAGACCATGACAAAGATCACCCACGCCGCCGCCCGTACCCTGTTGGCCAAGCAACGCCAGTACACGTCCTTGTTGGACAAAGAATTGATCGCCGTCAGCGACGACATGGTGTTCGATAAAACGGATTGGGTGCCGCTTTATTTCGATCGGGGCAATGCCGTGACGTCAGATTGCGGCCAAGTCACCGCGTACCGGGCTGTGACGTTGAAAGGCGAACACTTGTGGATGGTGTTCACTCCCGGCAAAGCCCGGGGATATCATGCCGATTGCGCAGACCCCTTTGAAGCCATCGACCGGGCGCGCAATGCTTGGGCCCACCGCCGGGCTGTTCGGCAAGACTGGGCGGCGGTTGAAGCCACGGCCCGCGATTTGATTTGGGGCCGCCAACGGTTCAGCGTCACCGTTGCAGATTTGGAGGCATCACCATTGTGCACCATGGGATGTGCAGGTTTTCGCAATGCCATTGGGTTGGGTGGGGTGACCCGCATTCCAGGTTGGATGGCCGCCGTGTTGATGAAGGTGGAACCCCAGATGGGCTTTGTGATCCACGCGGCCATGACCCGCACCCGCGCGACACGCGCCGCAGACGCGGCTGCCTTGGTGGGGTTGCCAGCCTAAGCCCGGGCATTCACAGCGACTGGACAAATTCTGACTTTCGGCCATCATGCAACCTATGGTGGCCGGAGGGATGTGGTGGACCTGCTTTATATTGACGTAGCTGTGCGTGGCGCTGCCCTTGGGCTGTCTGCGCTGCTGGTGACGTTGATCTGGTTCAGCCGCATCGCGCGCGAAGCGCAGCTGGCCTTCACTTTCGTCATGGCAACAACCGCCAGCAACATGTGGACCACCGTGGGTCCGGTCATGGGAATCCCAGAATTCATTTTGGACAATGCGCGATACCTGAATGTGGCAGGTACCTTTGGGATGACCTGGTTTGCTTTGGTGATTTTTCTGGATGATCGTCGGTTCAGCTGGGTCTGGTTGTGTTCGGCGGCCCTGATCTGCGGCGCCATTCTGATCACCCCATTCTGGCCAGAAATGATCCCAGCCCTTCGGGGTTATGCCGCGCTGCACTATCTGGCGCTGTTGGCGTTGATGCTGTGGTCTGCCAAGGGTGATCTGCAAGATGCCCGCCGTCGCGTGCGTCCAATCATGGCAGCGTTTTTGTTGATCTATTGCGTGGGGCAGGCGTTTACGTCGCGCCCCTTGCAAGACATGCGCACGTTGGATGTTCAGATTTGGCAATCTTCGATCTTTCTGGTGTTCCTGTTCATCTTCGCCATTTGGTCGCTGAAAACGAATGTGAACAATTGGCCTGGGAAAGTGGAACCTTTTGCGCCAAACGCCCCCACACCGGTCCAAGTATCGTCAGAACAAACTATTTTGGTGGGGCGGATCCAAGCCCAGATGGACGCAGGCATTTGGCAGTCCGAAGGTCTGACTGTCGGGGAATTGGCGGGCAAAGTGGGCGCGCCAGAACACCAGGTCCGCAAAGCCATCAACCAGGTTTTGGGACATCGAAATTTCGCAAGTTTCATCAACATGGCCCGCATTGACGCTGCCAAGGCGCGTTTGGCGGATCAAGACACCCTGGGCGTCACGGTTCTGGGCGTGGCGTTTGACGTTGGTTTCAGCTCTTTGGGTCCGTTCAATCGGGCGTTTCGCGAAGCAACCGGCATGTCGCCGACGGCGTTCCGCAAGGCGGCGTTGGCGGGGGATGAAACGGCAGGGGCGGCCCGCGAAACTGCAGGGACACTGAAGACGCGTCTTGACGAAGCGCCCGCCCCCTTGTCAAAATCTTAACCAAGCCCTATGTCACCGCTTACGAGCGGGATCGACGATTCGATCCCGCTTTTTTGGCGTTTTGACGATAGGAGCTGTCTTTCACGAAAACATAGACCTGTTCCTCTCTCAGTAAGCCGCCATTTCCGACAATTTGACGGCTTTCTTGGAAAGGAAGGGATCGGGCGCGGGGCATTGGGCCGCTTCGCAAGGATAGATCCCCTCTTTTCGGTCTTTGATGGCGAACGACCGGTGCCCCGACGGTTTGTTTGCAGGCAAAGATGGAGTGCGTATACGCATGGCACAATCATTCCTTGGACAGAAACGTCTTCGCAAATACTACGGCAAAATCCGCGAAGTGCTGGAAATGCCAAACCTGATCGAAGTGCAGCGGTCATCCTATGACCTGTTCTTGCGGTCTGGCGACAGTGACACGCCGTTGGACGGCGAAGGCATCAAGGGTGTTTTCCAATCGGTCTTCCCGATCAAGGATTTCAACGAAACGGCGATCCTGGAATTTGTGAAATACGAACTGGAAAAGCCGAAGTACGACGTTGAAGAATGCCAGCAGCGCGACATGACCTATGCAGCCCCCTTGAAGGTGACGCTGCGTTTGATCGTGTTCGATGTGGATGAAGACACAGGCGCCAAATCGGTCAAAGACATCAAAGAACAAGACGTGTTCATGGGCGACATGCCGTTGATGACCCCCAACGGGACATTTGTTGTGAACGGCACCGAACGGGTGATTGTGTCCCAGATGCACCGGTCGCCCGGTGTGTTCTTCGACCATGACAAAGGCAAATCCCACAGCTCGGGCAAGCTGTTGTTTGCCTGTCGGATCATCCCATACCGTGGGTCTTGGTTGGACTTTGAATTTGATGCCAAAGACATCGTGCACGCGCGCATTGACCGCCGCCGCAAGTTGCCGGTGACAACGCTGCTGTACGCGTTGGGTCTTGATCAAGAAGCGATCATGGACGCGTATTACAACACTGTCGATTTCACGTACGAAAAAGGCAAAGGCTGGGTCACGAAATTCTTCCCAGAACGTGTCCGGGGCACGCGGCCTGCGTTTGACTTGATCAACGCAGAAACCGGCGAACTGATTGCCGAAGCGGGCAAGAAAGTTACCCCCCGCGCTGTGAAGAAGATTTTGGACGAAGGCGACGTGCCTGACCTGATGGTTCCGTTTGAACACATCATGGGCAAGTTTGCGGCCAAAGACATGATCAACGAAGAAACCGGCGCGATTTATATCGAAGCGGGTGATGAGTTGACGTGGGAACTGGACAAAGATGGCGAAGTCATCGGCGGGTCCATCAAGGAACTGCTGGACGCCGGTATCACCACAATCCCTGTTCTGGACATCGATAACGTCAGCGTCGGCGCGTACATGCGCAACACCATGGCCGTCGATAAAAACATGTCGCGCGAAACGGCGTTGATGGACATTTATCGCGTGATGCGTCCGGGCGAACCGCCCACCGTTGATGCGGCGTCGGCGTTGTTTGACACGTTGTTCTTCGATTCAGAACGCTATGATCTGTCTGCTGTGGGCCGCGTGAAAATGAACATGCGCCTGGCCTTGGACGCTGAAGACACCGTGCGCACCCTGCGCCGCGAAGACATCGTGTCTTGCGTGAAAGCCTTGGTGGAATTGCGCGATGGTCACGGCGATGTGGACGACATCGACCACCTGGGCAACCGCCGGGTGCGGTCTGTCGGTGAATTGATGGAAAACCAATATCGCGTTGGTCTGCTGCGCATGGAACGCGCCATCAAAGAACGTATGTCCAGCGTCGAGATCGACACTGTGATGCCGCAGGACCTGATCAACGCCAAGCCCGCGGCTGCGGCGGTGCGGGAATTCTTCGGGTCCAGCCAGCTGTCGCAGTTCATGGACCAAACCAACCCGCTGTCCGAAGTGACGCACAAGCGCCGCTTGTCTGCTTTGGGGCCAGGCGGTTTGACCCGCGAACGCGCAGGCTTTGAAGTGCGCGACGTGCACGCCACCCACTATGGCCGGATGTGCCCGATTGAAACGCCGGAAGGGCCGAACATTGGTCTGATCAACAGCCTGGCGACATTCGCCCGGGTAAACAAATACGGCTTCATCGAAACACCGTATCGCAAAGTTGTGGACGGCAAGGTCACGGACGAAGTGAATTATATGTCCGCGACCGAAGAAATGCGCCACACCGTGGCCCAGGCCAACGCGGCGTTGAACGAAGACGGCACGTTCCAGAACGACTTGGTGTCCACCCGTCAAAACGGGGATTACACCTTGGCCGCCACAGAAAACGTGGACCTGATCGACGTATCGCCCAAGCAG
>JAHDDS010000104.1 GCA_020629235.1 Planktomarina sp. | reverse complement strand
GCAACGGCGAAGGATATCTGGAAAAGATGATCATCCGCGCCCGCCACGTGGAAGTGCAAATCCTAGGCGACAAGCACGGGTCGATTTATCATCTTTATGAACGCGACTGTTCGGTCCAGCGCCGCAACCAGAAAGTCGTGGAACGCGCCCCTGCCCCGTATCTGTCAGGCACACAACGCGAACAAATCTGCGCCTTGGGCAAGAAGATTTGTGAGCACGTAAACTACGAATGTGCGGGCACGGTCGAATTCCTGATGGATATGGATTCTGGCGAATTTTACTTCATCGAGGTGAACCCCCGCGTTCAGGTGGAACACACCGTCACAGAAGAAGTCACCGGCATCGACATCGTGCGCGCGCAAATCTTGATCGCGGAAGGCAAATCTTTGGTGGAAGCCACCGGCGTGGCCAGCCAATACGACGTGAAACTGGACGGCCATGCCATGCAGTGCCGCGTCACCACCGAAGACCCGCTGAACAACTTCATCCCCGATTATGGCCGCATCACGGCGTACCGCGGGGCCACGGGCATGGGCATTCGGCTGGATGGCGGCACGGCCTATTCCGGGGCGGTGATCACGCGGTATTACGACAGCCTGCTGGAAAAGGTGACGGCCTGGGCCCCAACGCCCGAAGCCACCATTGCGCGGATGGACCGTGCGCTGCGCGAATTTCGGATCCGGGGCGTGTCCACCAATATCGCCTTCGTGGAAAACCTGCTGAAGCACCCGACGTTTTTAAGCTATGAATACACCACCAAATTCATCGACACGACGCCAGAGCTGTTTCAGTTCAAAGCCCGCCGCGACCGGGCCACGAAAATTCTGACCTATATCGCCGACATCACGGTGAACGGGCATCCTGAAACCGAAGGCCGGGCCAAGCCTGCGGCAGACATCAAAGACCCGCGCCCGCCGGTCCCGCTGACGGACGCGCCGACGCCGGGCACCAAGAATATCTTGAACGATTTCGGCCCGCAGGCCGTGGCAGACTGGATGCGCGACCGCAAAGAACTGCTGATCACTGACACCACCATGCGCGACGGGCACCAATCACTGTTGGCCACGCGGATGCGGTCTTTGGATATGATCAAAGTCGCGCCGTCCTATACCGCCAATCTGCCGCAGCTGTTCAGCGTGGAATGCTGGGGCGGGGCCACGTTCGACGTGGCGTACCGGTTCTTGCAGGAATGCCCCTGGCAGCGCCTGCGCGATCTGCGCGCCGCCATGCCCAATATCATGACCCAGATGCTGCTGCGCGCGTCCAACGGCGTGGGATACACCAACTATCCCGACAACGTGGTGCAGTTCTTTGTCAAACAAGCGGCTGAAACGGGCGTGGATGTGTTCCGCGTGTTTGATTCACTCAACTGGGTGGAAAACATGCGCGTGGCCATGGACGCCGTGGTGGCCAACAACAAAGTTTGCGAAGGCACGATCTGTTACACAGGCGACATTTTGAACCCCGACCGGGCGAAATATGACCTGGGATACTATGTCAAAATGGCCAAAGAGCTGGAAGCCGCAGGCGCCCACGTCTTGGGCTTGAAAGACATGGCGGGGTTGCTGAAACCCGCATCTGCCCGCGTGCTGGTAAAGGCGTTGAAGGACGAAGTGGGCCTGCCCATTCACTTCCACACCCACGACACAGCGGGCATCGCCATCGCCACGATCCTGGCCGCGTCGGAAGCTGGCGTGGACGCGGTGGATTGTGCCATGGATGCATTGTCCGGCAACACCAGCCAAGCCACCTTGGGATCGGTTGTCGAAGCACTGCAGCACACCGACCGCGATACCGGGTTGGACATCAAAGAAATCCGCAAAATATCCGACTATTGGGAAGCGGTGCGCGGGCACTATGCGGCCTTTGAAAGCGGCATGCAGGCCCCGTCGTCGGAAGTGTATTTGCACGAAATGCCCGGCGGGCAGTTCACCAACCTGAAGGCCCAAGCCCGGTCGCTGGGCTTGGAAGACCGCTGGCATGAAGTGGCCCAGACATACGCCGACGTGAACCAGATGTTCGGCGACATCGTGAAGGTCACACCATCGTCCAAAGTGGTGGGGGACATGGCATTGATGATGGTGTCCCAAGGGCTGTCGCGCGATGACGTGGAACACCCCGACCGCGACGTGGCCTTCCCCGACAGTGTGGTGGACATGCTGCGCGGCAACCTGGGCCAGCCCCCCGGCGGCTTCCCTGATGCGTTGGTGAAAAAGGTGTTGAAGGGCGACAAGCCCGACACCGACCGCCCTGGCAAATCCCTGAAACCCATTGATTTGGAAGCAGTGCGGGCGGACATCAGCGGCCAGTTGGACGGGATGGACATCGATGATGAAGACCTGAACGGGTACTTGATGTATCCCAAGGTCTTCACCGATTACATGACGCGCCACCAGACCTATGGCCCCGTGCGCAGCTTGCCGACCCACACGTTCTTTTACGGCATGACCCCGGGCGAAGAAATCAACGCTGAAATCGACCCCGGCAAAACCTTGGAAATCCGTCTGCAAGCCATCGGCGAAACCAACGAAGAAGGCGACGCCCGGGTGTTCTTTGAACTGAACGGCCAGCCGCGCGTGATCCGCGTGCCCAACCGCAAGGTAAAATCGGAAACAGCCGCCCGCCCCAAGGCGGAACTTGGCAACCCCAACCACATTGGCGCGCCGATGCCCGGGGTGGTGGCGTCCGTCGCGGTGGCCAGCGGCCAAGACGTGCAAGAAGGCGATCTGTTGTTGACGATCGAAGCGATGAAAATGGAAACCGGCATTCATGCAGAACGGTCCGCCAAGATCAAAGCCCTGCATGTCTCGCCCGGCGGACAGATCGACGCAAAAGACCTGCTTGTGGAACTGGAATAATCTGCCACTATGACAGCAGGACCTGTGTCCAAGGGGTAGATGTGATCGTATGCGTCTGGGACTTTCCGGGATAGCGTTTTTGCTTGCGGGATGCGCCAGCCCGTTTGGCGGCGGCACCGTGGTGCTGCCCACGTCGGACCCAGCCATAATGACTGCTGTGGGCGAAGCCCGGGCCACCCTGCCCCTGTTTTTACGAAACAATTTGCGGACGGACGGCAGCTTTGCGCCCGGGTCTTCTGTGCGGGTCGTGATCCGGCAGACCGGGGTCGACAGCAGCAGCACACAGGTTCTGTGGATCGCGCCCCTGCGTCAGATCGGACCAGGGCGTTTCGCAGGCACCGTTGCGGATCACCCCACGGAATTGCCCGGCATGACCATCGGCAATCAGGTGGAGTTTGACGAAGACGCCATCCGCGACTGGAGTTGGACCCAGCCCAATGGCACGGCCTACGGCTGTTTCACCATTCGCGCCATACTGCCGTGGATGAAAGCCGAACAAGCCGCCCAAGTGTCACAGCGCTTAATCTCGCCCGCTGTTCCGGAAGAGTGGCGGTAATGTCACCTGCTGCGAAAGTGCTGCTGTTCACCGACGTGCATCTGACGGCCAACGAAGCCCCCATCATCGGCCTGTCGCCCGCGCAAAGACTGCGCGACGGGCTGGCCCACGCCGCAGCGCGCCACGGCGATGCCGACCACCTGGTGATCCTGGGCGATTTGACCCACCACGGGGACGCAGACGAATACGAAGCCTTGGCCGCGATCTTGGAAGCCCTGCCTTGGCCCGTGACATTGATGCTGGGCAATCATGACCGACGTGCGGGGTTTGCTGCGGTCTTCGGGCAGACGGAATTTGCCCAAACCGCGCTGCACCTGGGGGGCTGCACCCTGCTGTGCCTGGACACTTTGGATGAAGACGCCCCAGACACCCACAGCGGGTTGATCTGTCCCGCCCGGATGGCCTGGTTGGCGCAGCAGTTGGATCAGGCCCAAGGCCCGGTGATTGTGTTGATGCACCACCACCTGGCCCCCACGGGCTTTGACGGGATGGACAAAATCGCCCTGCGCAACAGGGACGATGTGGCCCAGATGTTGGCCCAAAGCGGCAAGGTGCGCCAGATCATCAACGGCCACATTCACCGCACGATCTTCACCCATGCCGGGCCCCTGCCCGTCGCGATGCTGAAAAGCACCTGCCACCAACAGCCGATGACGTTGGGCGACCCGTCCACGGCGCTTTCGATCGACGAACCGGGTGGATACGGCATATTGTTGCTGAACCAGAAACAATGTACGCTTCACGTGGAAGACTTTGGCCTGCCCCAGGCCAGTCCCTTGGAAGACGAAAGTTCAAAAACGCCATGATACCCATTACCGGTCTCTATATCGCCGCCATCACCACGCTGTTTCTTGTCTTGTCTGTGCGGGTGATCATGTATCGCCGCCGCAAGAAAATCGCCCTGGGGGACGACGGCGACAAAGGCATGCTGAAGCGCACCCGCGCGCAAGCCAATCTGGTGGAATACGGCCCCCTGGCGCTTTTGATGATGGCCGCTTTGGAAATGAACGGGGCCCCCGGTGCTTTGATGCATGTGGTGGGGATCACCCTGCTGGTGGGGCGCTGCATCCATGCCTATGGCATCTCTGCCAGCCCGCCCGTGATGCGCCTGCGCGTTTTGGGCATGGTGATGACATTGGGGGTTATGGGCTTTTGCGTGTCCGCCCTGGTGGCCGCGTCGATCTTGCAATGATGGCATGGGCAGCAGGGCAAAGATTTTGCCCCGGCCCATGAATTTTCCCTTGCAGCCCCCGGCCCCTGCGTCTATCTGACCGTCCATGGACGCGGGCGTAGCTCAGGGGTAGAGCATAACCTTGCCAAGGTTAGGGTCGTGA
>JAHDDS010000103.1 GCA_020629235.1 Planktomarina sp. | reverse complement strand
TGACCGGCTTGTTGTCGGACATGGGCATCGACGTGAACGTGGCCGCGCCCATGGGGGCCAGCCCGTCCGACATCGCCCATCTTCCTGCGGCGCATTTCAACGTGTTGATGTACCCTGAAACGGCCGAAACCGCTGCCCGCTGGTTGGAAAAGAACTGCGGCCAGCCGTTCACCAAAACCGTGCCCATCGGCGTGGGGGCCACGCGTGATTTCATTGCCGAAGTGCAGGCCATCACCGGGGTCACGTCCCGCCCGGACGAAGATCGGCTGCGGTTCCCTTGGTATTCTGCGTCCGTGGACAGCACGTATCTGACTGGCAAGCGCGTCTTCATTTTCGGCGACGCCACCCATGTGGCCGCATCGGCCCGCATCGCCCGCGATGAAATGGGGTTCGAGGTGTGCGGCCTGGGCTGTTACAACCGTGAATTTGCCCGCCAAATCCGCGGCCTGGCCAAAGAATACGGCGTCGATGCTTTGATCACCGATGACTATTTGGAAGTGGAAGCCGCCATCGAAGGCTTGCAGCCTGAAATGATCTTGGGCACCCAAATGGAACGCCACATCGGCAAGCGTTTGGGCATTCCCTGCGCGGTGATTTCCGCCCCCGTGCACGTGCAAGATTTCCCGGCCCGGTATTCGCCGCAGATGGGGTTCGAAGGGGCCAATGTTATCTTTGACACCTGGGTGCATCCGCTGGTGATGGGCCTGGAAGAACACCTGTTGCACATGTTCCGCGACGATTTTGAATTCCACGATGCGGCGGGGCCCAGCCACCACGGGCACAAGGCTGTGGCGCGGGTGGATGATGCACCTGTGGAAACGCCCGAACCTGCGAACTGCAACGTCGTGTGGCTGCCGGCTGCGGAAAAAGAGTTGAAGAAAATCCCGTTCTTTGTGCGCGGCAAGGCCCGGCGCAACACCGAAACATTTGCCGCCGAACGGGGCGTTGCAGAAATCAGCGTGGACACATTGTACGAAGCGAAGGCCCACTATGCGCGATAGTGCGATCACCCCATACCACGTCGTGATCGTGACGTTGGACGCCCATTCGGCGGGTCCTTTGGCGCGGGTGTCAGACGCTTTGGCGCGGGATTTCCCTGGGCTGACGGTGACCGTGCACGCCAGCGCGGAATGGGCCGAAAACCCAGATCGGCTGGATGCGGCCCGGGCGGATGTGGCTGGGGCCGACATCATTGTGACCGGTCTGCTGTTCTTGGACGAACACATCCAAGCCATTCTGCCTGCGATCCAAGCCCGGCGCGATCACTGCGACGCTGTGGTGGGCATGATCTCGGATGAAGGGGTCGTGCGGGCCACGCGCATGGGCGATCTGGACATGGGCAAGCCCACCACCGGTTTGGTGAAGCTGCTGAAGAAGCTGCGCGGGTCGTCGTCCAAAACGAACGACCCGGCCCGCAGCAAGATGAAAATGCTGCGCCGGTTGCCCAAACTGCTGCGGTTTGTGCCGGGCAAGGCCCAGGACCTGCGGGCTTGGTTCATGTGCATGCAGTACTGGCTGGGGGGCAGTGACGAAAATTTTGAGGCGATGGTCCGCTTCCTGCTGTCGCGGTATTCCCACCGCGCCGACTGGCAAGGCACCCAAGCCGCCGCCCCGATCGAATATCCCGAAACCGGCCTGTATCATCCCGACTTGCCCGAACGCATGACCGAAGACCTGTCCCGCTTGCCCGCGCCCGACGCGCCGGTGGCGACGGTGGGGTTGGTGATGCTGCGGTCTTATGTCCTGGCCAAGGATTGCGCCCATTACGATGGGGTCATCCGCGCGTTTGAAGCGCGGGGCATGCGGGTTATTCCGGCCTTTGCCGGGGGCTTGGACGCGCGCCCTGCGGTGGATGCGTATTTCCGGGGCCGGGTGGATGCCATGGTGTCGCTGACAGGATTTTCCCTGGTGGGCGGGCCTGCATACAACGATTCTGATGCCGCGGTTCAACTGCTGACAGACTTGGACGTGCCATATATCGCGGCGCACCCGCTGGAATTCCAAACCCTGGGCCAATGGGCCAAATCTGCGGGCGGGTTGGGGCCTGTGGAAACCACGATGTTGGTGGCGCTGCCGGAACTGGACGGGGCCACAACGCCCACTGTTTTCGCCGGCCGTCATGGCACGGCTGGGTGCCAAGGGTGCCCGCACATGTGCCAAGCCCAAGGCGTGGCCAAGGAAATGGCGCCGTGCTTTGAACGGGTGGACGCGCTGGCGGACAAAACCCTGCGCCTGGCATCGTTGAAACGCAAAGCAAATGCGGACAAGAAGGCCGCAGTGATCCTGTACGGTTTCCCGCCCAATGCGGGCGCTGTGGGAACCGCCGCCTATTTGGATGTATTCGCCAGCCTGCACAATGTGCTGAAGGGCATGGCGGTGGACGGATACAACGTGACTGTGCCTGACACCGTCGATGCCCTGCGCGACGCGGTGCTGGGGGGCAATGCGGAACAATACGGCATGCCCGCCAACGTGGCGGCCCATGTGTCCGCCGACACATTGGTGCGCACCACACCGTGGTTGGACGAAATCGAAACCGTTTGGGGTCCCGCCCCGGGTCGGGCGCAATCGGACGGGCGCGGCGTGTTCATTCTGGGCGCGCAGTTCGGCGATGTGTTCGTGGGCATCCAGCCCGTCTTTGGGTACGAAGGCGACCCCATGCGGCTGCTGTTCGAAAAAGGCTTTGCCCCGACCCATGCCTTCAATGCGTTTTACCAATGGCTGAAGGCTGACTTCGGGGCAGACGTTCTGCTGCACTTTGGCATGCACGGGGCGCTGGAATTCATGCCTGGCAAACAGGCGGGCGTGTCGGGCAACTGCTGGCCGGACCGCCTGATTGGAAACCTGCCCAATGTGTATCTGTATGCGGCCAACAACCCGTCAGAGGCATCGCTGGCCAAGCGTCGGTCCAATGCCATCACCGTCACACACCTGACGCCACCGACGGCCCACGCGGGTCTGTACAAGGGGTTGCAGGACCTGAAAGACAGCTTGACCCGCTGGCGGGGTATGGCCCCCGACGATGCGGGCCGCGCTGAATTGGAAACGCTGATCGCCGATCAAGCGGCGGCGGTGGATTTGGATGGCGCTGCTGATGATTTGTGGCTGAAGCTTCTGGAAACGGAAGATGCCCTGATCCCAGATGGGCTGCATGTGGTGGGTCAGACCATGGACACGGACACGCGCACAGCATTCCTGGATGCGCTGCCGGATCAATCCGTGCGCGACGACATGGATGCAAAATTGCAATCCAACGACGAAGTTGCTGCCCTTCTGCATGCGTTGTCTGGCGGGTTCACGCCGCCCGTGCCCGGTGGGGATTTGATCCGGTCGCCGGACATCCTGCCCACGGGGCGCAATATCCATGCCTTTGACCCGTTCCGCATGCCCACGGCCTTTGCCATGGCAGAAGGTAAGGCCCAGGCAGAGCTGTTGCTGAAAACCCATGACGCCTTGCCCAAATCCGTGGCCCTGGTGCTGTGGGGGTCCGACAATATCAAATCTGACGGTGGGCCCATTGGCCAAGCCCTGGCGCTGATGGGGGCCATGCCGCGCTTCGATAACTTTGGGCGGCTGTGCGGTGCGCAGCTGATCCCGCTGGCGGAACTGGGCCGCCCGCGTGTGGACGTGGTGATGACCCTGTCTGGCATTTTCCGCGATCTGTTGCCGTTGCAAACCAAACTGCTGGCCGAAGCCGCGTGGTTGGCCGCCACTGCGGATGAACCGCTGGACCAGAATTTCATTCGCGCCAACGCCCTGGCCTATGCCGAAGCGATGGGGTGCGACATGGAAACGGCGGCACTGCGGGTCTTTTCCAACGCGGAAGGGGCCTATGGCGCGAACGTCAATCTTATGGTCGACAGTTCCACCTTCGCGGACGAAGACGAATTGGCCGATGCTTACGAGGCACGCAAATCCTTCGCCTATGGCCGCGATGGCAAACCGGCCCAACAGGCGGAATTGTTGCAGAAGTCCTTGGCCGATGTGGAAGTGGCGTATCAGAACCTGGAAAGTGTGGAACTGGGGGTCACGACCGTTGACCATTACTTCGACACGCTGGGGGGCATCAGCCGCGCCGTGAAGCGCGCCCGTGGCGGGCAAGAAGCGGCTGTGTACATCAGCGATCAAACCCGGGGCGAAGGCAAAATTCGCACGCTGAAAGACCAGATTGCCTTGGAAACGCGGTCGCGGTCTTTGAACCCGAAATTTTACGAAGGTTTGCTGAAGCATGGCCGCGAAGGCGTGCGCTTTATTGAAGCGCAAGTCACCAACACCATGGGTTGGTCCGCCACGACCGACCAGGTGGACCCTTGGGTCTATCAACGGATTTCAGAGACGTTTGTTCTGGACGACGCCATGCGCAAACGCCTGGCCGACCTGAACCCCGAAAGCAGCGCCCGCATGGCCAACCGCCTGCTGGAAGCGCACGACCGCAATTATTGGCAGCCGGACGAAGACACATTGGCCGCCCTGCAAGGGGCCGCAGATGAATTGGAAGACCGGTTGGAAGGGATCGCCGCAGAATGATGATCCAAAGACATAACCCGAACGGAGGCCACCCATGAGCCCCTATGACGATCCAAAGATGACCCCTGCCGCCCGCGCGAACCTGCGTGAAGCGGCTGGGTTGCAAGCCCGTGGTTTGGCCAAGCCGCCGATCCTGCGCAAAGGCGAAGATGGCGAAGGGTCCGTGCAGGTGCACCAAGACAATTCCACTGTGATCGAAGGGGCGAAGGTGTTTTCGGTCTATGGCAAGGGCGGGATTGGAAAATCCACCACGTCTTCGAACTTGTCGGCGGCGTTTTCCATGTTGGGCAAGCGGGTTTTGCA
>JAHDDS010000102.1 GCA_020629235.1 Planktomarina sp. | reverse complement strand
CTGCAATGTGGGGGACACCCACCGCCCGCCCGGCACAGCCTCTGCCCGCATGTCGATGGCTTTCAATTCCGGCATCACGGCGGCCCCGAACCGCGTGGTCAAATCCAGGCGTTTGTACTTGCCGGCTTCGGCATTGGCCCAAGATTCCAAGCTGGGGGTGGCGGACGCCAGCACCACCTGCGCACTTTCCAAATGCGCGCGCAGCACCGCCATGTCGCGGGCATTGTACAGCACGCCGTCTTCTTGCTTGTACGACGTGTCGTGTTCTTCATCGACAACGATCAGTCCCAAATCCTGGAACGGCAGGAACAGCGCCGACCGCGCGCCCACCACCAGTTGCGCGTTGCCTTGGCCCACCATTTTCCACGCCCGCCGCCGTTCGGTCAGGGTCACGCCCGAATGCCATTCGGCGGGGCGCGCGCCAAAGCGGGCTTCCACCCGGGTCAAAAATTCCGCCGTCAGGGCGATTTCGGGCAACAGCACCAGCGCTTGGCGGCCCTGGGCCAAACAGGCGGCCACGGCTTCCAGATACACTTCGGTTTTGCCCGACCCCGTCACCCCCTTCAGCAAGGTGGTGGCGTATCGCTGCCCCTTGGCATCTGCCGCCAGCATCGCCACGGCGGCGGCTTGGTCGTCCGACAGCGCCTTGCCCGGGGCGTCATGGTCCAAGCGCGGGTACGCCACATCGCGCGGGGTCTTTTCTTCGCGCACGGCCCCCAGCTTCACCAAGCCCTTCACCACCGACGGCGTCACATCGGCCGCATCGGCCAGTTCTTTCAGGGTGAAGGCCAGGTCGCCGAAATCCTCCAACACCGCCAAGACCCGCTGCCGCGCGGGCGTCATGCGCCCCACGTCCCCCTGGCCGATCCGGTACACGTGCCGCATCGACGGGCTGTCCCCCAGGCCCGGGGCGCGGGTGGCCAGGCGCAGCATGGCGGGCAGCGGTGTCAGCGTGTAATCGGCGGCGCGCAGCAGGAAATCGCGCATGGCCATCTGCATGGGCGCTGCGTCCAGCACGCGGGTGACCGACCGGGCCTTGGCCAGATCGAAGCCCCCCTGGCCTGCCCCCCACACCACGCCCAAAACTTTGCGCGGGCCCAGGGGCACTTCCACGAAGGCCCCCAGCCAGCAGCCGCCTTCGGGGGCCTTATAATCCAACGTCCGGTCCAGGGGCTGGGTCGTCAGCACCGCCACCAGGGTGCCTTCGTCGAACCAATCTCGGTCTGGATGGGGGGTTTCGGTGGACGCAGGCATGGGTTAGACAATGACCAACACTGGTAGCGCCATCAAGGAGGCCCCCATGAAATTTTTCGTCGACACCGCAGAAATTGATGAAATCGCAGAACTGCACGACCTGGGCATGGTGGACGGGGTCACCACCAACCCGTCGCTGATCCTGAAATCGGGCCGCGACATCTTGGAAGTCACCAAAGAAATCTGCGCCCTGGTCCCCGGCCCCGTCAGCGCGGAAGTGGTGGCCCTGGACGCCGACGCCATGATCGAAGAAGGCCGCAAGCTGGCCAAGATCGCCGACAATGTGACCGTCAAGCTGCCCCTGACCTGGGACGGGTTGAAGGCGTGCAAGGTGCTGTCGGGCGAAGGCAAGATGGTGAACGTGACGCTGTGCTTTTCCGCCAACCAAGCACTGCTGGCCGCCAAGGCGGGGGCCACATTCATCAGCCCCTTCATTGGCCGTTTGGACGACATCAACATCGACGGCATGGACCTGATCCAGGACATCCGGGTGATCTATGACAATTACGGCTTTGAAACACAGATCTTGGCGGCCTCTATCCGGTCGGTGAACCATATCTTGGACAGCGCGCGCATCGGGGCCGATGTCATCACAGCGCCGACCAAAGTGATCAAGGCCATGGCGGGCCACCCGTTGACCGACAAGGGCCTGGCGCAATTCATGGCCGATTGGGAAAAAACCGGGCAGAAGATTTTGTAATCGCCCCACCCAACCCAATCACAAATCCAAAAGCAGACCCCGCAGGACCCCAGCCCTGCGGGTTTTCTTTTGGGGGGTCACATAGTTGATGAAATCGCTGCAACACCGTGCTATAACCCCTTCACAATAAGGGCAAAAATGCCCAGGACAGCAGTGTAAGAGGCAGCGATGACACCGACCCCGGCCGCCGTGGTGGACAACGATCTACGTGAAAAAATCCTTAATGATCCGGGACTTATCCTGGATGATCGCGATGTAATGAACGCCCTTGTGGCCGCCACAGACGGGGCCATGGGCGGCAACGTCGTGGACATGCGCGGGCTGGCCATGGGCCGCCTGGAAGACCGGTTGGACCGCCTGGAAGACACCCATCGTTCGGTCATCGCCGCGGCCTATGACAACTTGGCCGGGACAAATATGATACACCGCGCGGTGCTGCGCCTGCTGGACCCGGTGACGTTTGAAAACTTCCTGGACGTGTTGCGCAAAGACCTGCCCGAAATTTTGCGCGTGGATTACGTGCGCCTGATCTTGGAAACCAAAGACACCAGCGCGGACGCGGGCCTTGCCGCGTTTGACGACGTGCTGGTGCCCGCCCCCGACGGGTTTATCGCCGAATACATCAGCCAAGGACGCGCGCGCCAAGATCGCAAGATCACCCTGCGCCAGGTGAACCCCGAAAAGGACATGGTGTTCGGCGAAGCCGCCGCCTGGATCCAGTCGGAAGCCTGCCTGAAGCTGGACCTGGGCCACGACCGGATGCCCGGCCTGTTGGTGCTGGGGGCCGAAGACCCGCACCAGTTCAGCCCGTCCCAAGGCACCGATCTGCTGTCGTTCTTTGCCAGCAGCCTGGAACGCGCCATTCGGCGGTGGCTGGCGTAACGCGGGCCGCAGGGGCACGGCCATGACCGCCAGCCAAACCGCCAACACCCTGGCGATATCGCCCGCCGCCCGCGACGCCATGCAGCGCTGGTTGACCGGCGAACGGGCGCTGAACGGCGCCAGCCCCGCCACCATCGCGGCCTATGGCACCGATGCCACCAGCTTTTTGGCATTCATGACCCACCACCGCGCGGCCCCCCAGGGCCTGGGGGCCTTGGCCGATATTTCCATCCGGGACATGCGGTCGTGGATGGCCCATGAACGCGGACGCGGGGTTGGGGCGCGGTCCCTGGCGCGGATGCTGTCGGCGGTGAAGTCATTTTACAAATGGCTGGCGGCGCGCGAAGGGTTTGAACCCACCGCCGTATTGTCGGCCCGTGCGCCCAAATTTCAAAAGAAACTGCCCCGCCCCCTGGCCGAAGACGCCGCCACCGCCATGATCGAAACCCTGGGCACCCAAGCCAGCGACGACTGGGTGGCCGCCCGGGACATGGCCGTGGCCACGGTGCTGTACGGCTGCGGGCTGCGGATATCGGAATGCCTGGGCCTGACCGGGCGCGACCATCCCTTGCCAGAGGTTTTGCGCATCACCGGGAAAGGCGGCAAGGAACGTATCGTGCCGGTGCTGCCTGCCGCGCGCCGGGCGGTGGATGCCTATGTTCGGCTGTGCCCCTATCCTGTGGAACCCGACAGCCCGCTGTTTCGCGGCGTGCGCGGCGGGGCGCTGAACCCGCGCATCATCCAGACCGCCATGGCCCGCGCGCGCGCTGGCCTGGGCCTGCCCGCCACCGCCACGCCCCACGCCATGCGCCATTCTTTTGCCACCCATCTGTTGAACGCGGGCGGCGATTTGCGGGCGATCCAAGAACTGCTGGGCCATTCCAGCCTGTCCACCACCCAAGCCTATACCGCTGTGGACACGGCCCGGTTGATGGAAGTGTACGACAAGGCCCACCCCAAGGCGTAAAGGCCGCGGAAACCGAAACGGTTTCCACCCCGGAAACTCACCGAGTTTCTGCCGCGATTTCTGCGTCAGAAATCGGTCCGATAGAAGGAAACAGCGCCGATGTCCGCCCGCCTTCTGGCCTTGACCGCCCTGACCATGGTGGCCTTTGCGGCCAATTCCATTTTGAACCGCCTGGCCCTGGCCGATGGGCTGATTGGCCCCGGCGGATTTGCGGCAGTGCGGGTGCTGTCGGGCGCGCTGGTGCTGGTGGGGTTGGTGGCGATACGCCAGCGCGGCCTGCCCCGCCCACCCCGCCCGGACGGTGTGGCGATTGCGGCGCTGGCGGCGTATCTGCTGGGGTTTTCCTTCGCCTATGTCAGTTTGGATGCGGGCCTGGGGGCCTTGGTGCTGTTCGGCGGCGTGCAGATCACCATGTTTGCCGGCGCTGTGGCGGGCGGCGACCGACCGGCCTGGACCAAATGGGCGGGCATGGTCTGCGCCTTGGTGGGTTTGGCCCTTCTGTCCTGGCCCCAAGGGCCGGTCAGCGCGCCCCCGGCGGCCCTGGCCTTGATGGCTGTGGCGGCCCTTGGGTGGGGGGTCTATTCCCTGCTGGGGCGGCGCGCGGGCGATCCCCTGGCGGCAACGGCGTGGAATTTTACCTATGCCCTGCCCATCGTGGTGTGCGCCGCTTTGATCTGGCCCGACACGGTCCCCGCCACGGGCCCGGGCCTGGCCTGGGCGGTGCTGTCGGGGGCGGTGACATCGGGCCTGGGATATGCGCTGTGGTACGCGGTGCTGCCGCAGGTGCCCACCACCACCGCCGCCCTGGCGCAACTGACCGTGCCGGTCATCGCCCTGGCCTTGGGGGCGGTTCTGTTGGCCGAAGCCCTGGCCCCCGGCGTTGTGCTGGCCACCGCGCTTATATTGGGGGGCATCGCTTTGGGGCTGCGCCCCGCCCGCCACAATCGCTGATTGCCAAGGCTTGCGCTTTGCGCCATGAAGCCCGTCATGACTTTGCGTTTGAAAGCCCTGTCCGTGCATCTTCTGACCGCCACCGGCGCGGTCTTTGCCATGCTGGCCATGTT
>JAHDDS010000028.1 GCA_020629235.1 Planktomarina sp. | reverse complement strand
AGGTTCGACTCCGCCGCGTATTTCAGGAACAGGCGGCCTGTATCGGTGGACCCGGTGAAGCTGACCATATCCACGTCCATATGGCGGCCCAGGGGTTCACCCACGGTCGGGCCATCGCCAGGAAGCACCTGCAGGACGCCCCTTGGGATACCCGCTTCGAATGCCAGTTCTGCGACGCGCAGGGCGGTCAGGCTGGTTTGTTCTGCGGGCTTCACAATCACCGAATTGCCCGCCGCCAGGGCTGGGCCGATCTTCCAGGCCAACATCAACAGGGGGAAGTTCCAAGGCAATATCGCGGCCACCACGCCAATGGGTTCGCGCACGATCATGCTGATCGCATCGTCTTGGGCGGGGGCCGTCTGGTCATAGATTTTATCGACCGCTTCCGCATGCCATTTGATGGTGTGGATCGTTTCTGGCAAGTCAATGGTTTCGCAATCCAGGATCGGTTTGCCGCTGTCGACAGACTCTAACACAGCCAGTTCCCGGCGGTTGCGGGTCATCAGTTTGCACAGGCGGATCAGCACGTCTTTGCGGTCGGACGGGTGCATCTTGGCCCAATGGCCCTGGTCGAACGCTTCGCGTGCCTTTTCCACGGCCAGGTCCACATCGGCGGCATTGGCGCTGCTGATGGTGGCAAAGGTGTCGCCTGTTGCGGGGTTCACAGTTGGGAAATCAGGGCCGGACCCTTTGCGGAACTTGCCGTCGATAAACGGTGTGCGGGCCGGGGACAGGTCGGCGGCGATGGCCTGATATTCGGCGTGGGTCAAAAGATCGCTCATTGTCCAACTCCCATGATTTTGTTGATGGCTGTGTCCATTGTCCGGATCACCTGTTCCAATTCGCGCTTGTCGTCTTTGTTCAGCGGTTGAAGGGGTTTGCGGGGGGGGCCTGCATCAATGCCGCGCAAGGTCAGGCCGTATTTGATGCATTGGATGAATTTCCCACCCTGTTCCAACACCCGCATCAAAGGCAGCATGGCGGACATGATGGCGCGCCCTTTGGTGAAATCGCCTTCCACGGCACAGGCTTGATACAATGCGATGTGTGCCTCTGGCGCGAAGTTGGACCCGGCGCAAACCCAAGACCGTGCACCCCAGGCAAAGAATTCCAGCGCTTGGTCATCCATCCCGCAGGACAATCCGATGTGCGGGTAATCGCGGGCCAGCATGTGCAGGCGGTTGGGATCGCCACTGCTTTCCTTGATCGCGGCGAAATTTGGGGAACGACCCAAGCGATCTAGTGTTTCTTCATCCATATTCACGGACATGCGGCCGGGATAGTTGTACAGCATCACTGGCAAGTTGGCGGCGCGGTCCACAGCCAAACAGTGCAGGGCAATTTCGCGGCCCGTGGGATAGGCATAGGGCGGCGTGGCGACCAAGATCGCATCTGCACCGATCTCTACAGCGCGCTGCGCGAAGGCAACGCTGTCTTCCGTGCGTATGGCACCTGTACCCGCTATCAACGGCACGCGGCCTGCCACCAGGTCTTTGACCTGACCCATCAAGGCCATGCGTTCATCTGTGGACTGGGCATAGTATTCGCCCGTTGTGCCGGCCACGATTATGCCGTGCACACCTGCATTGCAAAGGTGATCAACTGTCGCCTTCAAGGCCCGTTCGTTCACGGTGAAATCGTCGTGATAGGGCGTGACGATAGGGGTGTAAATTCCTTCAAACTGCATGGGCGGCCTCGGGCAAAGTGACGGGCAGGGGGTCAGGGCGCACGAACCGTTCCAGTCTGTCGCGCGACAGGTCCCAGTGCTGAAGCGTCAAGTCCATTGCCAGTGACGGTTCGCGTGATTCAATCGCAGAAATCATCGCGTCATGTTGATCACACGCCTTGGTGACAAGTTCAGTTTCGGCTGTGGATGTGGGGCGGTAAAATGTCTGGGACAGTCGGGTGTGGTCGATCAACATCCGGCGTAACGCGGGCTGCAAATAGGGGTTGAACGCCATTTCGCCGATCTGGTCGTGGAAGGCATGGTTTTCGATGGCTGCTCTGCTTGCGTCTTGGGTTTGAGTGGCGGCACGGAAGCGGTCTTGGATGTTTCGCAGAACATCCAATTGGGGGGCCGTACGATTTTCAGCGGCCAGCCGTGCGATGTTTGCATAGATCATCGGGGCCGTCTGAAAGAAGACACGCAGTGTTGGCAAATCCATCGGCGCGACCTTGGCCCCACGGTTTTGCACAATATCCACGAACCCTTCCCCTGCCAGCTTTTGCAGAACTTCCCGCAAAGGTGTGCGCGATAGGCCGAAGTCTTGGGACAGACGGGCTTCATCCAGTTCTGCCCCCGGTGGACGGATCTGGGACAGGATTTGGAAACGCAAATCTGTCAGGCAAGCATTCTTTTTGTCCATCGGCGCCTCGAATTGAATACAATATGTATACAATTTGAAATGGATGGCCGAATGTCCCTTACCGACATTCTGTGTCGTTTATTCTGGCAACTGCGGCTTATCGCCGTGTTTCATCAACGTGGACACCCGCGGTGCGCCAGGGGTGCCCAAGCGGGACCGGGTGCGAAGAACAGGCGTATTTTCAGAAACGGAATCTTCGCGGAACACAATGTAAATCCCGCTGGCGATGATTATACCTGCGCCGATGATGGTGGGGACCGACAGGTTTTCGCCAAACAACAGCGCGCCGTAACCGGTGGCCCAAAGGATTTGCGAATACTGCATCGGGGCCACAATCACGGCTTGGCCCAAACGGTATGCCGCGATCATACACGTCATGGCCACCAGCGCGAACGCAGACACCACAAAGATAAGGCCCAAATCCATCAAGGGCATCGGGACATAGACAAAAGGCAGGGCGGCGGCCATCACCACGAAGTTCGCCACCATGGGATACAGGATCAAGACGACGCTGCGTTCTTCGCGCCCGATTTTACGCATGATGACGGACGCCATTGCCCCGGCCACCGCAGAAACAAGCGCCGCGATATGGCCCCAAGACAGCTCTGTCGTGCCCGGTTGCAGTACCACCAGAACGCCCAACAGCCCGACGCCAACGGCCACCAAACGCCGCCATCCCACAAGTTCCCCCAAAATTGGGATCGACAGGACCGTGATCAACAGCGGTGATGCAAACAATATGGCATAGGTCTGGGCCAACGGCAGATTGGCAAAGGCAAAGAACGCCCCGGCAGCCGCCACAACAGACAGCAATGTGCGCAGGGCGGTCATCCACGGGTGTTTGGGGATCAGCGTGTCAACTGTGGTGTCTCGCAGCAGCATCAAGGTGACCAAAGGAAAGCCCAGCAACACCGTGAAGAAAATTATCTGAAACGTGCTGTAGGTGGCCCCAAGCGTTTTGATAATGACATCGTGAGTGGCGAAAATGCCAAAGCCCGTCAGGGCCAGCAAAACAGCTTTGAAATTGTCAGACATGGCGCGATACCGTTAACGCTAACGAAGTTGGCTTGGTGTTACGCCAGTCCTTTTTCGGCTGCAAGTTCTGACCACGGCTTTGTGCGCCCGTAAAAGCCCATCAGTTCCGTCTCTGTGAAGCGGGCGCCGGGGCTTTCATAGTATGTCAGCACCGCGTTGATGCGCGCGGTTTTGCCCACCACTGGGGTCACCCGATGGGCTGTGTTGACGCCTTTGAACACGTTCAGTGTTCCAGGGGATTGCGGGCAAATCTTCGTGTCCAGCTTGCCATCGTAAAGATCGGCCACGCCTTGAAAATTTGGGTTCCCCGGGGTGCGCAAGTCTTTGACATATTCAAATTCGCCCCCGGCTTCGGGCGCTTGCAGCAAAATCGTTGTGGTGAATTCGGATCGGTCGAAGTGCCAGTTCAACGCTTCACCTTCGTAGTAAGTCATCACATTGGCGCAGGCGATCCGGTCGTCCATAGGATACAGTGCAGGTTTGCCCATGACGGCGGCCAAAAATCCGGCCATGGGGGCCCAGTCATACAGCGCTATGATCGGGGACCCTTCGATTTGATCGGCGCACACAGTGTGGTTGATGGTTTTGTACCGGCGCAAGGCGGGGTGGTCGGCTGGCAGATCGTCGATGTCATCGCGGAAATACACGTTGTGATCACGCGCATGGGTGAAGGCCTGCTGTTCGATCATCGGTTTCGCCAGACCCAAGGTCGCAGCGATCGCATCTGGGGTGAAAAACCCCGCCAGATTGAACAGCCCTTCGTCCGCTAACTGGGCTTGGCAGGTGTTGACCAATGTTTCAAACGCGGCGCTGCCGGGTTGATCCAGCGGGTATTTTTCCAGGTCGATCACGCCGCCAAGGCATTCAAAGCGGCCACAACAGCATCGCCCATGTCCGACGTGCTGACCGGGGATTCCCCATCTGCTTGCATCAAATCGGCGGTGCGCACGCCATCGGCCAACACTTTTTCCACGGCCCGTTCCACCAGGGTCGCGTCATCGCCCATGTCGAAGGAATACCGCAGTGCCATAGCCAGGGACAGGATGCAGGCGCATGGGTTTGCCTTGCCCTGTCCCGCAATGTCGGGCGCGGACCCGTGCACCGGTTCATACAATGCTTTGGGGCGACCGTTGTCCATGGGTGCGCCCAGGCTGGCGGATGGCAACATCCCCAAGGATCCCGTCAACATCGCCGCACAGTCTGACAGGATGTCGCCGAACAAATTGTCGGTCAGGATCACGTCGAACTGTTTGGGTGCGCGCACAAGCTGCATCGCGCCGTTGTCTGCATACATGTGCGACACATCCACCGAAGGATAATCTTTGGCAACTTCGGTCACGACTTCGCGCCACAGGATGCCGGCTTCCATGACATTGGCTTTTTCCATGGAACAGACTTTGCTGTCGCGTCGCATGGCCAGTTCAAATGCGGACCGGGCAACCCGTTCGATTTCTGATTCCGTGTACCGGTGCGTGTTGATGCCGACCCGTTGGTTGCCTTCTTCAAAAATGCCACGCGGTTCACCGAAATAGCTGCCCGACGTCAATTCCCGCACAATCATGATATCCAAGCCCGACACCACGTCGCGTTTCAGGCTGCTGAAATCTGCCAGGGCGTCAAAGCATTGGGCTGGGCGCAGGTTGGAAAACAAATCCATTTCCTTGCGCAGGCGCAGCAACCCCCGTTCTGGTTTCAAGCTGAAGTCCAAATCGTCGTATTTTGGTCCGCCGACGGCCCCCAGCAACACCGCATCGACGGCCTGGGCCTTGGCCATGGTTTCGTCGCTTAACGGCGCGCCATGGGCATCAAAGGCGGCCCCCCCCACCAAGTCTTCCGACACATCAAAAGTGGTGCCCCGGTTGGCCCCAATCCAATCAATGACTTTGCGCACTTCTGCCATCACTTCGGGGCCGATCCCGTCACCGGGCAAAATGAGAAGAGAGGGGTTCGCCATGGATCGCTTCCTTATCTTGGGGTCAGCAACCGGGTTATCTGTGACGCCGCAAGGGGTCAAGGAATGGCGATGTCGACCCAAACCAGCCTGTGGCGGCTGGCCGTGTCGTCTTGATCTGTGGGCCAGATCACCCCGGCATCCGTCACCGTCAAATCCACGCTGGCCAGGGCATAGCTGACGCGCAAGTTGCCGGGCCTGTTGTCGGGCCAATCCACCGTGTCCAAGGCTGGATCGCCGATGTGGTCGGCATCCGCCGCGGACGCGGCACCAGCGCTGGTGGGGGCCGGGTCTTGCACGCGGGGGTGGGACAGCACCGCTGCAATGGCGGCGTGATCGCCTTGGCCGTCTTTCGGGTCCAAGTTCAAGTTTGCCAAAATGACAAAGGGTCCGGGCGTCGCGGCAATGCGGGTGGTGTAAAACCCAACCTCTGCCGCATTGCGGCGGGCGTTCAACCCTGTACCGCCGTCAAACAAGGGGGCCGTCGCGTGGGATGTCATGATGTCCACAGACCCACTTTCAAGCTGCACCGTTGCCTGAATGAAGGCCACTGTATGCAGCGGCAATTCTGGGATGTCAGGGTTGGGCAGCTGACCAAAATCGCGCACATCTGTGATGGGGTGCCGCGACAGTACGATCAAACCACGATTGCCTGGGAAAAGACCGTACCCTTGGTTGTCCTGGTGGTCCGTTGACCGGCCGTTATCGTTCAAGTCCAAGCCGCTGGGGACGCCACTGTTGGGGCGGGGTGCAATCGCATGGGGCATGGGCCAGCCCGCAGTTTCCAATGCCGATTGAAAAGCTGTCAGGGCCTGCAAGCGCGCGTCCCAGTCAAAGCGTTGCAGGGCAATAACGTCCGGCTGGGCGTCCGCAATTTCAAAAACAACCGCTTGGACTTGCGCATTCTTGCCTGACTGGATGTCGCGCAGCAAAAGGCCTGGGCCCTTGCGGTCCAGTTCCACCGTGAACGTTGCAAACCGGAAGTTGTCTGCCGCCGCTGGGGCGGCCAGCAAAATCAGGCCAGCAAGCCATCCTCTTGAATTTCGGAATATCTTTGCCGACGCTTGGCCTCGATCAGTTGCACCAGGCACCCCATGACCAACCCGCGTAAACACAGGTTCAGGGGCAGAAACGCCCAAAGCGCCACCAGCCACACTAAGGTCTGAAGATTTGTGAACCCCGTGGCTTCGAAAAAGGCGCCGAACATGTTCAAACATGCCGGGATGATAAAGGGAACTGTCAGCCCCACCAACAGGTTTATCCGCGCGCCGCGGCGCAGGCGCACCACCACATCACCGCCGCAGGTGGGGTCAAACATGGGCAGGTTCGTGTGCACGTTGAAAGCAACGCGGCGATTGGGCCAACCCAAAATGCGGAAATACAGAACCACGCCCAAAGCCATGATCAAAGCTGTCACAAACGCCAGCCCGGCACAGGCCTGCATGACGGCAACAGCGTCCGGGGCCATGGTGTCTGGCAACATGCTGGTCATCAAACGCACAGGCGAATAGGCAACATCGGTCCAAGATCCAAGCATCTGCGCCAGCCCGTACAAATGAAACGATGTGGGCAAACCGCCGCGCGCATCCACCAGGGCAAAGGTCAGCAATCCGACCAAAGTCGCAAGCATTGTAAATCGCACGGTATTGTATGGGCGGGCATCGCGGAATTCGACCATAACCGGCGTGGGGGATGTGTATTCAATAATGGTCAGCACACCCAGGAACAGCGCAATCAGCAGTGCAAACTGCGTCGCGTCCTCGGACACCCCTGGGATCAAAAGACCCGGCAACACAATAAGTGTCGCCACGCACAAGGCGCGGCCTGACGCGCCAAGAAGCCGTGTTATCACTGCCCCATCCTCAAACTGGTCGGCTTGGATACGTGCCCAAACCTTGTTCCATCCGGACCAACGATCTTATGCCGCTGTGCCCAATTCTTGCCTTTTTATCGTCACTTTCACTGCATCAGGCAAGAATTTGTTTTTGTTGACTTTATTTTTTTCAGAGGCCGCTAGCACAGACCCATTGTTTCGGCATTTGCAACAATGTGTGGTGCACGGTGGTCAGCGGTGAACACAAGATGTTGTGTGCGATGTGCCTTCAGACCCAAGGTCTGGCTTCGGCCATCTGTGTCTCAAAAGCCTCAATCGCGCCCGCCTTCTCCATCGTCAGGCCGATGTCATCCAGACCGTTCAAAAGGCAATGCTTGCGGTGGGGGTCCACGTCGAACGGGATTTGCACACCGTCCGAAGATTCGACGACCTGGTTTTCCAAGTCGACGACCATCCGTGCGTTGCTGCCCTTTTGCGCGTCGTCCATCAAAATGGCCAACTGGTCTGGCGTAACCACGATGGGCAAGATCCCGTTCTTAAAGCAGTTGTTAAAAAAGATATCCGCAAAGGACGTAGAGATGACGCACTTAATACCAAAGTCCAACAAGGCCCAGGGCGCGTGTTCGCGCGACGATCCACACCCGAAATTGTCACCTGCCACTAAAATACTGGCGTCGCGGTATGCGTCTTGGTTCAACACGAAGTCTGGGTTTTCATTGCCGTCCATATCGTACCGCATTTCATAAAACGCGCTGACGCCCAGCCCTGACCGTTTGATGGTTTTCAGGAACTGCTTGGGGATGATCATGTCCGTGTCGATGTTGATCAACGGCATAGGTGCTGCAATTGCAGTCAATTTTTCGAATTTATCCATCGGTCATCCCCATTGGTTGATCCTGTTGTTGGTTTTCATGCCGACGGACCATCCAAAAACACAGTCCAAAGGTCACGGGAATGGCGGCCAACGTCCAACGCACATCAGCCATCCCGGTGGCCAAGATGTATATGAACGGCAAAGTTCCAATGACGTACCCCAAAGACAATTGAACCATCAACGTCGGCGATTGCCGTCGGCTGCGCGTGATTTCGTACAATGCCGCCATTGCTACGCCCGAAATGACTGACGACCAAGCGGATGCAATCATCAATTGTTTTACAGGTTGGAAGGTCGCAAATGCAGCCAAGATATTTATGTCCATGGCCTCAAGCCCGCGGCCCACCAGGCGGGCCGCAGTGCGCCCAAAAAAGAACGCAAGTACGACCATCCAAATGTAGCTGGAAACAGGTCGATGGCTTGGTGTGTCGGCGATCATTTGACGTCCCGCACATCTGTCAGCTTGCCCGCCACTGCCGCTGCCGCTGCCATGGCAGGGGACATCAAGTGGGTGCGCGACCCGCGGCCCTGGCGGCCTTCGAAGTTGCGGTTGCTGGTGGATGCACATCGCACCTCTGGCCCCAGTTGATCTGGGTTCATGCCAAGGCACATGGAACACCCAGCCAAGCGCCATTCAAAGCCCGCCGCCTTGAAGATATCGGCCAATCCTTCTTCTTCTGCCTGCAACCGTACCAGTCCCGACCCAGGCACAACGATGGCCGTGGTCACGTTGTCCTTGATTTTTTTGCCTTCGACGATCTTCGCCGCTTCACGCAAATCTTCGATCCGGCCGTTGGTGCACGACCCGATAAATACCGCGTCGATTTTCACGTCTTGCAGTTTGGTGCCAGGCGTCAGGCCCATGTAATCCAGGCTGCGGGCAGCAGCGTCCACTTTGCCGCCTTCGAAATCAGCGGGGGCGGGGACAGACGCGGTGATGGGCAGCACGTCTTCGGGGCTGGTGCCCCACGTGACCACCGGGGCAATGTCTTCGCCTTTGATGGTAATGACCTTGTCCCAATGGGCGTCGTCATCCGAAAATAGGGTTTCCCAATACGCTTGGGCTGTGTCCCACATGTCGCCCTTGGGGGCTTCTGGGCGGCCTTTGCAGTATGCGAATGTGGTGGCGTCTGGGGCGATCAACCCGGCGCGTGCCCCGCCTTCGATGGCCATGTTGCACACAGTCATGCGCCCTTCCATCGACAGGCTGCGAATGGCTTCGCCGCAGTATTCGATCACGTATCCCGTGCCGCCTGCGGTGCCGGTCGCGCCGATGACAGACAGGGTGATGTCTTTGGCGGTCACACCCGGGGCCAGCTTGCCAGTGATTTCCACCTTCATGTTCTTCGATTTCTTCTGGATCAGTGTTTGGGTGGCCAGAACATGTTCCACCTCTGACGTGCCGATGCCGTGGGCCAGGGCCCCAAATGCGCCGTGGGTGGCGGTGTGGCTGTCGCCGCACACAACTGTCATTCCGGGCAGGGTCCAGCCCTGTTCCGGTCCCACGATGTGCACGATGCCCTGGCGAATATCGTTCACTGGGTAATAGACCACGCCAAATTCGCGGGCGTTTTTATCGAGCGCTTCCACCTGAATGCGGCTTTCTTCGTTGTCGATGCCGTCTTCGCGGTCCCATGTGGTGGGCACGTTGTGATCCGGCACGGCGATGGTTTTGTCCGGTGCTGCCACAGGCCGACCCGCCATGCGCAATCCTTCAAATGCCTGGGGGCTGGTCACTTCGTGCACCAAATGGCGGTCGATATACAGAAGGCACGTGCCATCATCGGCCTGATGGGCCACGTGGTCGTCCCAGATTTTATCGTACAGCGTGCGTCCAGCCATTGCGTGCGTCCTTTGAAACGAAGTGCGGACCGTGCCGCGTTGGGGATCAGATATCGCCCGGGGTGCCGCCCTGCAAGGCCGGGGCGCATCCAAGTCATCCAAATGCAAAGCTGCTGCGTACCATCACCATGACACTCTTTGCACAAGGACTGACATCATGCGCAAAACCGCCGCTGCTTTGGCTGGGCTTCTTGTGATGGGCACTGTTTCTGTGTCCGACACCTATAACGGCTATGAAATACCCCCCTATTCGGTGGTGAAATCCATTGGGGCCGCGGAACTGCGCGACTATGGTCCCCACGTTGTGGCGCGTGTCACTGTGGAAGGCGGCAGGGCGATGGCCGCAAACCGGGGCTTTCGTACCCTGGCAAACTACATTTTCGGCGGCAATGGGACGGGCGAAAAGATCGCCATGACAGCCCCGGTGGCGCAAGAACCAACTGGGGATCAGTGGACCGTCAGTTTTATGATGCCCGCCCAATACACAATGGACACGCTGCCGACCGCGCAAACGCAGCAGATCACCTTTGTCCAAAAGCAAGGCGATCGGCAGTTGGTGTTGCAGTTCAGCGGGCTGGTGACAGGGCGGTTGGACAGCAAGGGCGAAGAATTGCTGGCCATCGCGCAACAAGCGGGCCTGCAGGCGACTGGGCCGGTTCGGTACTATTTCTATGATGATCCGTTGACCGCGCCCTGGAATCGCCGGAACGAGGTGGCGGTTTCCGTGGCGCCATAGACGGGTTAGGGCTTTGTCACGGTGCTGCCCCACCAATACAGCGTGGATGCCGCTTGCTTGCCCTTCCGGGCGATCTGCGGTTGAGTCCGACCTATGGAACAGATCGAGACTGAAACCGAAGCGGCCGCCACCGACCCCGTTGCAGAACCAACATTCACAAGCTTTGCAGAAGCGGGACAGTTTGTCCTGATCCAATTGCAAGCCATCGTTGACCGGGTGGCGTCGCCTTGGGGGGCATACCAAGTTGGGATCGCGCTGTGCCTGGCATTGGTGGCTTGGCTGATCCACCGTGCCCTGTCCGCCAAACTGCGGCCTTCGTCCGATGAGGAAGTGCCATTGTGGCGCGCGCGGCTGTTGGAACTGTTTTCCAAACGCTTGGGCTGGATCATCTTTGTGGCTTTGGTCTGGACCACCGTTTTCATCATGCGCGAAGTGACCTGGCCATCGCGATCATACCTGTTGTCAGTGATCGGTGCCGTGGCGGCGGCCACGTTGATTGTGTCTGTGGCCACGCAGTTGATCCGCAACCGTTTTTTGCGCCGGGTTGTCGCGTGGGCCGCGTGGATTTGGGTGACGCTGCGCATTCTGCGGCTGACAGATGAATTTGTCAGCCTGATGGATTCGCTGGCCTTCAACGCCGGCGACCTGCGGATATCGTTGTGGCTGGTGATCCAAGCGATTTTTACCTTGGGCCTGTTTTTCGCCGTGGCCCGGTTCGTTTCGGTGAACACAGAAGACCAGGTTAAGCGCAACGACGATATCAGCCCATCTATGCAGGTCTTGATCGTGAAAGTGGCCCAGGTGCTGTTGTACGCTGGGGCGTTTTTCATTGGTTTGCGGGCCATCGGCGTGGACCTGTCAGGCCTGGCGATCCTGTCCGGTGCCATCGGTGTGGGCTTGGGATTTGGCCTGCAAAAGGTGGTGTCGAACTTGGTGTCAGGTGTCATCATCTTGTTGGATAAATCCATCAAACCCGGCGATGTGATTTCCTTGGGGGACACGTTCGGGTGGATCGATGCCCTGGGGGCCCGATACGTCAGCGTGGTGACGCGGGACGGCAAAGAATATCTGATCCCCAACGAAGACCTGATCACAGGCCAGGTCGTGAACTGGTCTTACTCAAACGAACTGGTGCGGCTGGATATCCACTTTGGCACGGCCTATGGCGACGATCCGCACAAGGTGCGCAAACTTGCCATCGAAGCCGCCCAAAGCGTTGACCGGGTGTTAAGCTACAAAACGCCAGTCTGCCATATCACGGGATTTGGCGACAGCAGCGTCGACTATATCCTGCGGTTCTGGATCAAGGACCCCACCGGTGGGCTGACCAACATCCGCGGGAACGTGTATCTGGCCCTTTGGGACGCCTTTCGCGACAACGACGTTTCGATTCCATTCCCCCAGCGAGAGGTGCGCATGCTGGGCGATCAGGGTTCGTAATCCAGCAAGTCACCGGGCTGGCAGTCCAAGGCTTGGCAAATTTTTTCCAGCGTTTCGAAGCGCACGCCCTTTACCTTGCCGGATTTCAGCAGGCTGAGGTTGGCTTCCGTGATGCCCACTGCTTCGGCCAAGTCTTTCGACTTCATTTTCCTGCGGGCCAGCATGACATCCAGGCGCACAATGATGGGCATCAGACGAACCCTTCGTTTTCTTGTTGGATTTTCAAGGCTTCGCCCATGACCCACCCGACGATGTAGACCAGAATGCCTGCCAACAGATACCCAAGGTCATATGTCCCAATATGAAAGTTAAACGGCAGTGCGCCTTCGGGGCGGTGCTGGGTGACCCAAGGATTGATTGCGATCGTCGCAAAAATGGCTGTTGCGGCCAAAATCATCAAGGCCAGCCCGATGTGCCGCAAAGTCGAGATTGTGCGGGCGTGAAAATACTGTTCAGCGCGAAAGTGAAACATCAACCGTATCCCGATCAAAACCGCGGCGACCGCTGCCAAATTGGGAAGCAGCGTCATGATGAAATAAACCAACCGGGTCGACAAAGGGATGTGGGTGGCGTGATCTTCATATCCAAACCACCTTTGCAACATGCCGTCATCGCCAAAGGCCAAGGGAACGACAAACGTTACGTATCGCCAAACGAAATAGATTAAGAACACCCCGCCCAATGCGATCAGTGCAGTGGAAAGGGTTTTAATGCGCGCGGTCCGGTTCAATGGGGCCATCTTGATTCTCCCTGACTGGTGATTTCGATATACAAATAAAAATTATTGCTTAACAATAAGAAAGAATTGTTAGGGACGATCTCAATGCGCTATTAGAAGGCCCCATACAATTTGAGTGTGTTGCGCCCGACCAAAAGATCACCCGGGATTTGGAAGATTGAAATATCCTGCTGTGCGCGGAGAAGGATTGAGCGGGCCCCAAAGCCATGTTAGGTGATTTAATCCCGGCGCCACATAAGGCGCTTCTTTTTGGAGGACACGACCCTGTCTTTGACATCCGACGCGGATCAGACCGTGACGAAGGCCAGCAAGCCCGCAGATGTGACCAGCGATGCAATTCTGGCCACGACCCTTCAATCCCTGGAAGACGACAAAGCTGAAAACATCGTGCAGATTGATCTGCGCGGTAAATCAGAAATGGGCGATTGGATGATCATCTGTTCGGGTCGGTCCACACGCCAAGTCAGCGCGATTTCTGAAAAGCTGCGGGACAAGCTGAAAACCGATCTTGGCGTGATTTCCAAGGTCGAAGGCAAATCCGCCGCAGATTGGGTTCTGGTGGATTCGGGCGATGTGATCGTTCATGTCTTCCGCCCCGAAGTGCGGGAATTTTACCAGTTGGAAAAGATGTGGCTTGAACCCGGGCAAGCCGCAGCACCGTGAAGCTGCACATCCTGGCCGTGGGGCGATTGCGCCGCGGGCCAGAATTTGACCTTGTTCAAGACTATGTTCAACGGGCCGATAAAACAGGGCGCGGGCAGTCCATTGGGCCGGTAACCGTGGTGGAAGTGGATGATCGCAAAGGCGGTGGCAAGGTGGCGGAAGGCGCATTGTTGTTGAAGGCCATCCCGTCCAGCGCCTTTGTCATTGCTTTGGACGAACGGGGCACGGTGCAATCTTCGCCGAAATTTGCCGACCAATTGTCCAGTTTGCGGGACAGGGGTATTCCAGATGTCTGGTGCGTCATCGGCGGGGCAGACGGGCTGGACAAAGATGTTTTGGCGCGTGCCGACGCCACGCTTTCTTTTGGCGCGATGGTGTGGCCGCACATGCTGGTGCGGGTCATGGTGGCAGAACAGATTTACCGCGCGGTTTCGATACTGGCTGGCACGCCGTATCACCGGGAATGATCAGCCGCAGCGTGCGCTGAGAACAATCCCGTCTTCGCTGACCATTATGTTCAATCGTGACGGCGCAAAATCCATCGTCACGGCGGTGTTTGGCGCAATGACGCGTGTGTTTCCTTTGGTGATCTCTGCGGGCAGGCTGTCTTTGTGTTTGCCAACAAAGGGGTCCACGCGCTCCGGCCCGCAGGATGGCGACAAATCAACGTCTTCTTTCGGTTGGCCCGGCTGCCCTTGAATGCAGGCTGTCACAACGACACCAATCACCAAAGTCAACCCGATCAAATTTGTCGTTTTACGCAACATAACGCAGCACCTTTTTAACCACATGTGATCCGCTGGATCGTCCCTTCACTGTCCAGGAAGAAATTGATCCGAGTTGGTAAGAAATCTTCCGTAACAGCATCACCGGGCCGGATAATGCGGACCGGTTGCAAAAGCAGTTTCTTTTCCAAACTCGTGGAAGGACGACCGATAAATTCCGCAACCTGTACCGCTTTGCACGTGTCTTTTACGGGCATTGCAGGTTGCGGGGTTTCAGGGGTAGGGGCGGGGCCTGTACAGCCCACCAAAACAACCCCACCAACGCAGATCATATTCCTAAACATGGCACCCTAGTGCAGTCATCTGAATGGACGGGACAGGGGAATTTTCTTGAAAAGAATCCTGCCGGTTGCCAAGGTCGCCAAAACCAAGAGAAGGGAAATACCCATGAAAACTCGCGCCGCAGTGGCCTTGGAAGCTGGCAAGCCATTGGAAGTGATGGAAGTAAACCTGGACGGCCCCAAAGCCGGAGAGGTTTTGGTGGAAATTAAAGCGACGGGGATTTGCCATACCGATGAATTCACCCTGTCGGGGGCCGATCCCGAAGGCATGTTTCCCGCGATTTTGGGCCACGAAGGCGCAGGTGTTGTCGTGGAATGCGGGCCAGGGGTCACCAGCCTGAAACCAGGCGATCATGTGATCCCTCTGTACACCCCCGAATGTCGGGAGTGCGAATACTGTTTGAACCCCAAAACCAACCTGTGTCAGAAAATTCGGTCCACCCAAGGGGCGGGGGTTATGCCCGACGGGACCAGCCGGTTCAGCATGTTGGATGGTACGCCGATCCTGCACTATATGGGGTGCTCGACGTTTTCGAACCACACGGTTTTGCCGGAAATTGCCCTGGCGAAAGTGCGTGAAGACGCGCCGTTTGACAAGATTTGCTACATCGGGTGCGGTGTGACCACCGGCATCGGTGCAGTGATGAATACGGCAAAGGTAGAGATTGGATCCACCGCCATCGTTTTTGGTCTGGGTGGCATCGGTTTGAATGTGGTGCAGGGCCTGCGCCTTGCGGGTGCAGACCAAATTGTGGGCGTTGATTTGAACAACGACAAGGCCACGATGGCCAAGCAATTTGGCATGACAGATTTTGTAAACCCGGGCGATGTGGACGGTGATTTAGTGGCCCACCTGGTGGAATTGACCGGCGGCGGTGGCGACTACACATTTGACGCCACAGGCAATGTCGGTGTCATGCGCACAGCGTTGGAATCCGCCCACAAAGGATGGGGCGAAAGCGTGATTATCGGCGTCGCCCCTGCAGGGGCCGAGATTTCGACCCGTCCGTTCCAGCTGGTCACAGGGCGCGTGTGGCGCGGCACGGCCTTTGGCGGGGCGCGTGGGCGAACCGATGTGCCCAAAATTGTGGACTGGTACATGGATGGTAAGATCGAGATTGACCCAATGATCACCCATACGATGCCTTTGGATGATATCAACAAAGGTTTTGATTTGATGCACGCCGGTAAGTCGATCCGAGCGGTGGTGGAGTTCTGACGGCGTCGGCGGTCTAGGTCGCGGCTGTCCTTGCCGCGATCCTTTCCAAAACCTTCAAAGCATCCTGTTCCCGGCCTTCGGGGACAAACAGATGATCATGAAAGAATCCCGCCACTGGGTTTACCCCCATGCCAGCCTTCGCCAGTTCCGTTGAAATGCGCGCGATGAACCCCACCGCTTCCAGCGCGGAATGGACGTTCAGGGTGATCATGCGACAGGGGAATTCGAAGGGCAGATTGTGGGCCTGGGCTTCGTTGCGCAAAAGGATCAAGGTGGTGCCTTCGGATTCCTGAAACACCATGCGGGCGTTCAAACCTGCGGGCACATCGCGGTGGGGCAATGTGGCGAAAACATATGTGCCGTCGTGCAATTTGGCGGTCATTGTCCGCAGCAGCGTTTCCAGATTCATTTCACCGGTCATGGGGGTCCCCTTTCGTTTGCAGTCCCTTTACACACATTTGCCCCTTTCGCCCGGGCAAAATTAACTTACATTGCACCAAAGCCGCCTAGACGGTGAATGCGAACGGTGAAGGAGCAGGCGCATGTGGTTGAACGAAGACAAAGGCACAGACGACGACAAAGATGACAAGCCGTCTAAAGGCGTGGGTGCCCTGTTCCTGAAAAGCCGCAGCGTGCTGGTGACCGGCGGCATCGACGACAAATTGGCCAACAAAGTGGTGACGCAGCTGTTGGCCCTGGCGCAGGACAGTGACGACCCCATTAATATGTACATTTCCAGCCCCGGCGGCCACGTCGAAAGTGGGGACATGGTTCACGACATGATCAAGTTCATCAAACCAGAGGTCCGCTGCATCGGGTCTGGTTGGGTGGCCAGTGCGGGCGCGCTGATCTTCATCGGGGCCAAAAAAGAAAACCGGTTCTGCTTGCCCAACACGCGCTTCTTGCTGCACCAACCGTCCGGCGGCATCGGTGGCCAAGTCAGCGATATGCAAATTCAAGCAACGCAGATCAAATTGATGCGCGAACGGTTTGACCGATTGTTTGCTGATGCCACTGGCCAAACGCCAGAAAAAATCGCTGAAGACACCAACCGCGATTTTTGGCTGAACACGGACGAAGCGTTGGACTATGGCTTGCTGGGCAAAGTGATCACCAGCATGGATGATTTGGGCTGATATTTGGCCGCAGGCCCGTTAGCCGCGCTTAAGTGGCATGGGGCAGCAAAACGTTCACCTCGTCCCGATACGGGTGGGCTGTGTCGGGCAGCGGTGGAACGATGACGGCTTGGTGCTGCTTCAATTGCTGGACCAATACCGGGATCAATCTGCGGTATGCGGCGATGATGCCCGGGTCCGGCTTGGGTAAATCGTGCTGCTGCAGTGCGTGCAATTTCGGCAAATTGTAGTACGGCACCATGGTGAACATGTGATGTTCCACGTGATAATTCATGTTCAGGTATAAAAACCGGTTCACCGGGTCCATCAAAACCGTGCGGGTGTTCAGACGGTGGTCCGTCACATTTTCCGCCAAGCCCAAGTGTTGCAGCGATCCGGTCATCACCCGCTGCCATGCGCCATAAAACGTGGGCAGACCCACCAACAACAGTGGGATTACGGACCCAAGCACCAGCGCCAGTACAATCGTTGCCGCGTGGATGGCCAACATGACCCGCGCTGCCCAGAAAACCTTGGCATGGTCCGCTTGGCGCACATAGGCCACTTCGTCCGGGTGTAATTTTCCACGGGCATGGGCCACCATGCGCCGCAGCATGGCAATGCCGTCGGGCAACCCCAGCAGATTCAGCAGAATACGGGCCAAATCCGGCGGCCGCATTGCTTGGATTTCAGGGTCCCGGCCCACAATGATCGTGTCTGTATGGTGGCGCACATGGCTGGCCCGCCAGACATAGGGATTTCGAAACAGCATAAAACTGGCGATGGCATAGACCACCTCGTTCATCCACGCCGTCTTAAAGGCGGTTTTGTGGCCGCATTCATGCCACCGGGCATCGGATGCGGATCCATACAAAACGCCATAGGCGACCCAAAACGGCACGGCCCACAGGCTGCCCCACAGGGCCACGCCAGCGGCACCCGTTGCCACCAACAGCCCAAGCCAGATCGCGACATCCCGCAATGGCCGGGCGTCCTGCTTTTGCATCAAAATGCGAAGTGCGGCGGGGTCGATATCTGTGCGGTACCAACGCGGGCTTGCCAAACCCGCCGCCTGGGCAGCGGCGTCATTGTCTGGGGAAAGGGCATAATCGCGGGACATGGCGAAATCCTAGCCAGGCAATGGATCAGCGTCAAAGGCCATAACACGATCTGGAACGGGGATGGCAGTTCCGGCCTGGCTTTATGGGTCAAATCCAATCCCTTTGGCCAATTTGGCGAACCCAATATTGCGGGTGGCCGGTTGCTGCGATATCGCTGCCCCATGCTGGCGATCTTCCTGAAAACTCTGCCGTTCTTTGCCGTCATTGGACTGGGGTATCTGGCAGGCAGGACGCAATTTTTCACGCAGACAGCCACGGCTTATCTGACGAAGTTCGTGTTCTATTTCGCGCTGCCTGCGATGCTGTTGAAATTCAGCACGAATTTGGCCCTGGGCGATGTGCTGAATTGGGATTTCTTGCTGGCCTATCTGTGCGCCAGTTTGGCGGTTTATGCCCTGGCCACAGGCGTGGCCTTGGCCCGGCGCGTGTCCGTGGAAGAAGCCGCCGTCGAAGCGCAGTGCGCGGTGGTGGGCAACATCGGGTTCATGGGGTTGCCCATGATGGCGCTTTTGTTTGGGCCTGCTGCGATCGGCCCCGTCATGATGATGTTGATGGTGGATTTGTTCGTTTTTGGGTCCCTGATCGTTATTTTAATCGCCGGGTCCCGCGACGGGCGGATGTCGCCCGCGATTTTGGGCACTGTGATTTTGAGCGTTCTGAAAAACCCCATGGTGATGGCCCTGTTTGTGGGGCTGGCTTGGAACAGTACCGGCGTGACCACCCCGCAACCCGCCGCAGATCTGATCGACATGCTGGCCGGCGCATCGACCCCTTGCGCGCTGTTTGCCATTGGGGCGTCGCTTGCGGGCAAGTCGGCGGAACGGGCCAGCGTGGCGATGTGGCTGTCCGCGTGCAAACTGGCGATCCACCCCGCCGCCGTCGCCTTGGCCATGGTGTGGTGGTTTCAAATCGACGGCTTCATCGCCGCTGTGGCGATCGCTGCAGCCGCGCTGCCGGTGGCGGGCAACATCTATATCGTGGCGCAAAGTTATGGCGCAGCAGCGCAACGGGCATCGGCTGCGATATTGGTGTCGACTGTTATCTCTATCGTCACCGCGTCTGTTGTGATTGGGTTGGTGGAAAATATCTGAACAAAGGGGAACGGCCATGGAAACCGTATCTGAAAATCGGTGCTTTGGCGGGGTGCAAGGTGTGTACAGCCATGCGTCTGAAACGACGCAGTGCGACATGACCTTTGGTCTGTTTTTACCGCAAGAAGCCGCAGATGGCCCGGTCCCCGTGCTGTGGTATTTGTCCGGTCTGACCTGCACCCACGAAAACGCCATGGTCAAAGGCGGCGCCCAGGCCTGGGCGGCAGAACAGGGCATTGCGTTGGTGTTCCCAGATACGTCACCGCGCGGGGATGGGGTGGCTGACGATGACGCTTACGATCTGGGCCAAGGCGCGGGATTTTATGTAAATGCCACGCAAGACCCCTGGAAGCCGCATTTTCAAATGTTCGACTATGTCGCGCGCGAATTGCCAAGTCTGATTGGGGACACCTTTGCAGTGGATCTGGACCGCCAATCCATTACCGGCCATTCCATGGGCGGCCACGGCGCGCTGACCATCGCCATGTCTGGTGTGACGGCGTTTAAATCCGTGTCGGCGTTTGCCCCCATCTGCAACCCGACCTGTTCCGACTGGGGGCGCAAGCAATTGGGCGCGTATCTGGGCGATGACGAAACCGCATGGGCCGCCCACGATGCGTCCTTGCTGATGGCAGATCGCGGGCTGGACTGCCCGGTCCTGATCGACACCGGTGCCAGTGACCAATTCGGGGATTTGTTAAAGTCCGACGCCTTGGCCCAGGCCATGGCCGCCCGCCGCCAAGAAGGGGCCTTCCGGATGCAAAAGGGGTATGACCATTCTTACTTCTTTGTGTCGACCTTTATGGAAGACCACGTTGGCTTTCACGCTGATGCTTTGTGGGGCTGATCCATGGACCACTATGATTTGATCATCATCGGGTCGGGCCCAGCAGGCCGATCCGCCGCCATCCAAGCGGGCAAGTTGAAACGCAGGGTCCTGGTGATCGATCGCCGGGACCGCTTGGGGGGTGTATCGGTGCATTCGGGCACGATCCCGTCGAAAACACTGCGCGAAACTGTGCTGAACCTGTCAGGCTGGCGCGAACGCAGCTTTTACGGCCGATCTTACCGCGTGAAGGACGAAATTGAGGCCGATGACCTGAAGGTTCGGCTGCATAAAACCTTGGACTATGAAGTGGATGTGCTGGAACACCAGTTCAACCGCAACCACGTAGATACGTTGCACGGTTTGGCCAAGTTTGTGGGTTTGAACGCGGTGGAAGTGGCGACGGAAGCGGGGGAAACCGTCACGGTATCCGCGGACAAATTCTTGATTTCCACAGGCACCAAGACGTTCCGCCCGGACACCGTCCCGTTCAATGGCAGGAACATTCTGGACAGCGACGAATTTTTGGAAATGTCGCGTATCCCGCGGTCGCTTGTCGTCATCGGGGCCGGGGTGATCGGCGTGGAATATGCCACGATGTTTTCAGCCTTGGACGTGCGTGTGACGCTGATCGAACCACGCGACACGTTTTTGGACTTCATCGACAAAACCTTGGTCCAAGAATTCACCCATCAGATCCGCGAAAACGGTGTCGATCTTCGGCTGGGATCGGCCATGGCCGATGTCATCGAAGGCGACGGTTTCGTCGAAGTTTGTTTGGAAAATGGCCGTCGCGTTCGGGCAGAAATGTTGCTGTTTGCCGCCGGTCGAATGGGGGCCACAGACCGCCTTGGACTGGATGCCGTCGGATTGGAAACCGACCACAGGGGGCGCATTCAAGTGAACCGGGGCACGTATCAAACCGATGTGCCCCACATCTATGCCGCGGGGGATGTGATTGGCCATCCGTCGCTTGCGTCCACAAGTCTGCAACAGGGGCGCATTGCGGCCTGTCACGCACTGGACACGCCGACCCTGGGGGAAAGCCCATGGTTTCCGTACGGCATTTATTCCGTGCCCGAAATGTCCACCTGCGGGATGAGCGAGGAAGAATTGCAAAAGCGTGAAATCCCCTACGAGGTGGGGATTGCCCGGTTCCGCGAAACCAGCCGGGGTCATATCATGGGTCTGGAACATGGGATGTTGAAAATGCTGTTTTCCCTAAAAACCCGCCGGGTGTTGGGGGTGCAGATCGTGGGGGAAGGTGCGACGGAATTGATCCACATTGCTCAGGCGGTTTTGAACCTGAAGGGGACAGTGGATTACTTCGTGCAGAACACGTTCAATTACCCGACCTTGGCCGAAGCCTATAAAATTGCGGGTCTTGATGCGTTCAACCGCATGCCAATCCCGGAAGAGTTCAAAAAGTGATTTTTGTGGACGCGGATGCCTGCCCGGTAAAGGCAGAAGTGGAACGGGTGGCCACCCGGTTGGGGGAACCCGTGAAAATGGTCTGCAACGGTGGACTGCGCCCCAGCCAAAACCCCTTGATAGAGACTGTTTTCGTGGATCAAGGCGCAGATGTGGCCGACATGTGGATTGCAGACCACGCTGGTGCGGGCGACGTTGTGGTGACAAGCGATATCCCTTTGGCCGCGCGGGTGATTGAAAGCGGCGCGCGGGTTGTGAAGCACAATGGCGAAGATCTGACCGCCCGCAACATTGGCCAAGTGTTGGCAACGCGGGATTTGATGACCGACCTGCGCGCTGCTGACCCGTTTCGCCAAGGGGGTGGCCCCGCATTTTCCAAAGCCGACCGATCGCGATTTTTAGACGCGCTGGACCGCGCCGTTCGCGCCGCCAAAGGTGCGGGCTGACGCCCGCCCACGATGTTTGGCATGGGGCGCTGCCCCAAACCCCGAGGTATTTGCACTCAAAGTGAAGGGTGAATTGCGGCCCCTGTCGGGTCGGGATTGGAACAGACCCTGCGGGCAAGGGCGGCAATAGCAGGGCATGTCACACCGCCCCCCTTTTCTGATCGGTGCAGGGTTTGCCCTGTTTGCCACGCTGTTGTTTTCCATCAACGATGGTCTGATCAAGTTTTTGGCGGGCGATTATGCCCTGCATCAGGTGGTGTTCACGCGGTCGTTGGTGGGTTTGGTTTTGTTGATCGGATTTGTTCTGCCGTTTCGCGGCGGCTTGCGCGACATACGCACGCAAAATCTGCCCCTCCATATATTTCGCGGCTTATGCGTGGTGTGGGCCAATCTGTTTTTCTATATGGCGTTGGCCGAACTTAAGCTGGCCGAGGTCGTGGGCATTTTCTTCGTGGCCCCATTTTTGATTTCCATCATGTCCGTTGTGTTTTTGAAAGAGCACGTCGGCCCCCAAAGATGGTTGGCCATTGGGATTGGGTTTCTGGGGGTTTTGTTGATTGTGAAGCCCGGGACCGAAGCGTTTCGATTGGTGGCTTTGTTGCCGGTCCTGGCCGCGTTCGGATATGCCACGTTCCACATTATGACGCGCAAACTGGCGGCGACAGAAACCATTGTGTCTTTGACCTTCTATCCGCCGCTGATCTTTCTGTGTGTCAGCGCGGTGACTGGTTTGGCGTTGGGTCACGGTGCATTCGATCAAGGCGGTGGCGCTTTGGGGTTCGTGACCCGGGCGTGGGTTTGGCCGAATGTTGCGGATTTTATGATCATGGCGGCCATTGGGGTGGGGGTCACCTTTGGCGGGGCCGCCATCAGCCAAGCGTATCGCAGTGCGGAAGCCGCCTTGATTGCCCCGTTTGAATATTTGGCCCTGATATATGCCGCGATATTTGGTTGGATGTTTTTTGACGAATGGCCGGACCCGCTGGCGTGGTGTGGGATCGCCTTGATCTTGCTGTCCGGTCTTTTCATGGTTTGGCGCGAGGCGGTGAACGCCCAACCGCGGGTTGCACCGCCCAATGCCCCAAGATAGCCCTGTGGGGTGAAGAAAAGAGGCTGCTATGACCGTTGATGCTGTCATTTTTGACATTGGGAACGTGCTGATCGAATGGCAGCCCGAAAAATATTTTGACCGGGTGTATGGCCAAGATCGGCGCGAAGCGTTGTTTGCCGCAGTTGATTTGCACGCCATGAATGAACGGATTGACCAGGGGCATCCATTCAAAGAAACGATTTACGACACAGCGGATCAGTACCCAGAGTGGGCCACGGAAATCCGCGATTGGCACGACAAATGGATCGAACTGGCCGCACCCGCGATCCCGCATTCCGTCCGGCTGTTGCGCACGCTTTGGCTGCGGCAGATCCCTGTGTTTACGCTTACCAATTTTGGGGCGGAAAATTTCATCTATGCCCAAACGCAGTATGAGTTTTTGAACGACTTTGATCGGTTCTATGTGTCGGGGCGATTAAAGGTCACCAAACCCAACCCCGCGATTTACGAAGCGGTTGAAGCGGATTGCGGCATCGCCCCCGAACGGCTTCTGTTTACCGATGATCGGGCGGAAAATATTGAAGCCGCCGCTGCCCGTGGGTGGCAGACACATCTGTTCGAAGGTCCACAAGGGTGGGCGGATTGCCTGGTGCAAAAGGGTCTGTTGCTGCCGAAGGAGGCGATGTGATGCGGACAATCGGATTTGCTGAAGGCGAAGCGGCCATGGATTGGATGGGCTTGGTGTCCGCGTTGAAAGAAGGTCACCGCCGCCCGAAAGCAACGGTGGAAGACCTGTTTTTGTATCGCGGGTCGGACACGGTTTTGTCCCGGTCGGCCTGGATCGACGGGATGGGCATGCTGACCAAGACCGCCACGGTGTTTCCCGGCAACCGGTCTTTGGGCAAAGGCATGATCGGCGGTGGCGTTATGCTGTTTGACGATGGGGATGGCAGCCTGTCGGCGGTGATCGATTTTCATTTGATCACCAAATGGAAAACCGCAGGCGACAGTCTGTTGGGCGCACTGTTGCTTGCCCCAAAAGACGCCCGCAACATCACCATTGTCGGGGCAGGGACAGTGGGTGCGTCTTTGATCGATGCTTTTCAGGCCGGGTTTCCTGGCGCAAATTTCACAGTTTGGAACCGCACCCCCGCAGGGGCGGAAGCCTTGGCCGCAGACAAAGGCGTGCAAGTGGCAGATGATTTGGAAGCGGCAGTGCGGGGCGCGGATATTATCCTGACGGGCACCATGACAACTGAACCGATTATCAAAGGGGATTGGCTGCGGCCCGGGCAGCATTTGAATATGATCGGCGCATACCGCCCCGATATGCGGGAAGCGGACGATGCAGCCTTGCTGAAATCGCGGGTCTATGTGGACAGCTTTGACACAACACTGGGTCACATTGGTGAATTGAAAATCCCATTGCAGGCGGGCGTGATCGACCCAAGCCATGTGCTGGCGGATTTTTATACGATGAAGGATTTTGCCCGAACAGATGGGGACATTACGATATTCAAAAATGGCGGGGGCGCGCATTTGGACCTGATGACGGCGTGTTATGTCGTAGATGCCGTTGGTTGATGGTGGGATGGCGGGTCCAAGCACGCGGGTTTTCTGAACGCCGTGGAAAATTTTAATTAAATAAAAGCAGATACTTAGAAAGTTATCGCGAAAAAATTCGAAAAAAATCCTCCTCCTATGTCGAAAAACCGGGGCAGCTTGCGTCCTATGGGTATCGAAAGACAAAAACAGCAGAGGAGTTTGTTCGATGATTTTTGAAACTACACCGCTTTATGCCGTTCCCGTGGCCATCATTTACTTGGTCTTGTGGATGCGGGTTACGTCCATGCGCGGCCAGAACGGCGTGTCCATCGGTGACAACGACAGCAAAGAATTGCTTTTGCGAATTCGCCAGCACGGCAACTGCATGGAATGGTCCTTCTTTGTCCTGATCTTGATGATCCTGGCGGAAGGTATGGGCGCACCGTCGCTGTACCTGCACATCTCTGGCGCGCTGCTGTTGGTGGGGCGTTTGGCCCATCCGTTTGGCTTGAAGATCGACAATGCTGGCCACCCGCTGCGCTATGTCGGCAATGGCACAAACATCCTGGCGTCGCTGAACGCGATTGTTTGCCTGGTGATGAACATCTTGGCCTGACCTGGGCCAACGCAACCAAATTTTCGAACAAAGCGCTGGACATGACAGCGCAAACCCAACGGAGTGAACCGATGAAATATATGATCTTGATCTATAACGATGCCACCAAAGAACCCGCATTTGGGACCCCTGAATTCGATGCCATGATGGGGGATTACTTTGCCGCCAATGAAAAGATGAAGGCAGACGATGTTCTGCGGGGCGGCGAAGGCCTGCAAGGGATCGACACGGCAACATCGTTGCGGATCACAGGCGGCAAAGTGGAAACCATGGATGGACCCTTTGCAGAAACGCGGGAATATCTGGGCGGATACTATGTCATCGAAGTGGATGATTTAGACAAAGCGTTAGAATACGCTGCGCTGATCCCGTCCGCCAAATTTGGCACCATCGAAGTCCGCCCTTTGATGAACTTTGATCCTGCAGGATAAGATCAAAATGACGTCCGCCCCCCAAACCATCGCGGCCACCAAGGCTTTGACCCAAGTGATGCGCGATGACAGGGGGCGGTTGTTGGCGGCTTTGGTCCGGGCCTTGGGCACTTTCCAGCGGGCTGAAGACGCTTTGCAAGACGCTAGCATTCAAGCGCTGAAACACTGGGGCCGCAACGGCGTGCCAAACAGCCCCCAAGGGTGGTTGCTGCAAGTGGCCAAGCGCAAAGCCATCGACGTTATTCGCAAAGAAACATCGGCTGAAAATACAGCCAAATCCATCGCCGTGTTGCAAGAAGATGCGTCGGCAGAGGGGGAGATTGATACAATGCAAACCATTCCTGACGAACGCCTGCGCTTGATTTTCACCTGCTGCCATCCGGCCATTGAATGGAAGTCCCGGGTGGCCCTGACGTTGCGCACGATCTGCGGGTTAACCACCAAAATGATCGCCAACGCATTCCTGGACACTGAAAAGACAATGGGTCAGCGGATCAGCCGCGCCAAATCGCAGATTGCCGCCAAAGGTATCCCCTTTGTTGTGCCCGAAGTGGACCAATGGGATGCCCGATTGGACACTGTCTTGGCCACCCATTACCTGATCTTCACCACCGGATATGCCCGCGAAGATGATCTTGGTGAAACACTTTGCAGCGAAGCGATATATCTGACCCGGCTTCTGAAGACGTTGCGCGCAGATGACCCTGAAATTGAAGGGGCCTTGGCTTTGATGCTTTTGACCCATGCCCGCCGCAATGCCCGCATCGGGGCGGACGGCACGGCTGTGTCCCCTGCTGACCAAGACACATCCAAGTGGGACCGACGGGCGGTTGCAGAAGGGCAAGCGCTTTTGCAAACGGCCATGTCCCGGCGTAAACCGGGCCCCTTTCAAATCAAAGGGGCGATATCAGATTGCCACATGGCCGAAGACGGCCCCGATTGGGCCCAGATCGCGCTGTTGTATCAAGCCCTGTGGCGGTATGAGCCGACGCCGGTGGTGGCGCTGAACTGGGCCGTGGTGGCCGCCGAAATGGGCCAACCGGCAGAAGCTTTGACCAAGCTGGAGGGTCTTGCCGACGCGTTGAAGGGATATCAACCATTTCACGCCGCCCGGGCCAAGGTTTTGGCACAGCTTGATCAAAAACCGGCTGCACGGCAGGCCTTTGATCAAGCCATGGCCATGGCTGACAATGAAGCCGACCGGCGATTTTTGGCACTGCAAAAGGCCAAGTTGGAATAACGGATGGATCAGGCCGCGGCGACTGACCTTAAGGGGCGTTCCTTGACCGGCAGGTGTACAATCGCGCTGAACAATCCCACGCCAACGCCCACCCACCAAACAGCGGTGTAGTCGCCATAAATGTCGTACATCCGGCCCCCCAACCACACGCCCAAAAAGCTGCCCAATTGGTGTGAAAAGAAAACGATGCCGTAAAGCGTGCCCATGTACCGCAGCCCGTAAATATGCGCCACCAAGCCAGACGTCAGCGGCACTGTGGCAAGCCAGAGCGACCCCATAGCAACGGAAAACAAAATCACGCTGGTGGGGGTGATGGGGAACATGATGAACAGTGCTGCAACAACTGTGCGCCCCAAATATATGCCCGCCAGCAAGTATTTCTTGGAATACCGCTTGCCCAAGTATCCAGCGGTCAGGGTGCCTGCGATATTGGCAAGCCCGATCAGGCTGATGGCCAAAGCGCCCAAAGCCGATGTGCTGGTGATGCCGATGTTGTAAAGCGCGCCACCTGGCAGGATCGGGCCGCACAGTTCAGTGACAAAGGCAGGAAAGTGGGCGGTCACAAACGCAAGTTGGTATCCGCAGGAAAAGAACCCCAGAAAGATCAGGGTGTACGACGGGTCCTTGAATGCGCGGGTGATGACCTGGCCGATGGATTCTTCCAGTTCGGCCTTGGATGCTGCGGGTTCTGCCTTCATCAGCGGCAACACCAACAGGGATGCCAAGATCAGACCGGCAAACACAATGAACACCGATTGCCAGGGCATTATCGTCAGCAGCCATTCGGCGACGGGTGCGCCCACAACCTGCCCGGCTGATCCTGCGGCGGTGGCAATGGCCAGCGCCATGGAACGGTTTTCATCGGACGCAGCGCGCCCCACAACGGCCAAGATGACGCCAAAGCCTGTCCCAGCGATCCCAAAGCCCACCAACCAGGCATAGGTCTGGTGCGCCAAAGGCGTGATGGAATAGGCCGACGCTACAAGCCCGACGGCATAGATAATCGCCCCAACGATGATGGCTTTGCGGTCAGTCAGTTTTTCGGCGATTGCCCCAAAAATGGGTTGGCCGATGCCCCACGCCAGATTTTGTATGGCGATGGCCAAGCTGAATTCCGCCCGCAGCCAATTAAATTCTTCGGCAATGGGGATTTGAAACACCCCAAAGGATGCACGTACGGCAAAGCTGATCAGCATGATGATGCAACCAGCAAACAAGACAGGGGTGATCAATGGCGCGCGGGTCATGGCAAAACCCTTACGCCTTTGCGCATTTGGGGCAAGGGGTGGCGGTGCGGTGATTGTTTGCGGACCTGCCGGTCCGGTGCCTTCGGCGAAGGTATTTTGGCTCAAAGTGAAGGGGTGGATTGCGATAGCCGCCCCGCGCCGCTAGGGGCTGTGGGCATGAGTTTGGTGAAGACATATACCGCCAAAGTGGATGCGGGTATTTTGCGGTCCGACCCGGCGCAGGTGGAAGCCTTGGTGGAATTGGACCGCATTGCCACGGCCTTGGCGCAGCCCGTCAAACGCGGCTGGTTTTCCAAAACGCCTGAACCGCCCAAGGGCTTGTATCTTTGGGGCGGCGTGGGGCGTGGAAAATCCATGGTCATGGATATGTTTGCCGCAGCTGTGCCGGGCACCCGCCGCGTTCATTTCCACGCCTTTATGCAAGAGGTTCACACCGGCATGGCCGCCGCCCGCGCGCAAGGGGTGGACGACGCTTTGGTGCCGGTTGCCGATGATCTGGCGGATGGGCTGAAATGCCTAGCTTTTGATGAAATGCAGATCACTGACATCACGGACGCCATGATTGTCGGGCGGTTGTTTGAAGCCTTGATGCACCGTGGTGTTGTGATTGTTGCCACCTCTAACCGGGTGCCAGATGATCTGTACAAAGACGGTTTGAACCGGGCCTTGTTTGTGCCGTTCATTGATCAATTGAAATCCAAGATGGTGGTCCATGAATTGGCCGCAGCGCAAGATTACCGACAAGACCGATTGGCGGGGCGCCAGGCTTATTTCGCGCCGTTGGGGCCCAAGGCCACTGCAGCTTTGGACCAGCTTTGGGACGATTTGGCCGGGGGACCAGGCGCGCCATTGGTTCTGGTGGTCAAAGGCCGCGACGTGACGATCCCTGCTTTTCGCAACGGTGTGGCGCGCACGGGTTTTTCTGATTTGTGCGGGACGGCCTTGGGCCCGGCAGACTACTTAAGTTTGGCAGACGCTGTGAAAGTTTTGATCCTGGACGATGTGCCGCTTTTGGGTCCGGCGAACAACAATGAAGCCAAACGATTTGTGACCTTGGTGGACGCGCTTTACGAAGCGCGCGTGCGACTGATCGCCAGCGCTGCTGCCGAACCCGAAGCCTTATATCCCAAAGGCGCGGGCAGTTTTGAGTTTGAAAGAACAGCTTCCCGCCTGAGGGAGATGCAGGCGGAAAGCTGGACTGCGAGCGAAAGCCCTTA
>JAHDDS010000101.1 GCA_020629235.1 Planktomarina sp. | reverse complement strand
CCTTGCGGTTGTTGCCTGATGAAATCAACGGCGTGCGCATTGTGGGCATCGACGTGCCTGGCTTTGGTATTCCCACCCACGCGGAAGCCAAAGACGTGCTGGCTGGCGCGATGCTGAATTATGCCCGCCAGGAAGCGGAAGCTGGTCCCGTTGCGGCCCCGGTTGGTCGCAAAGACGACCGTCCTGCGGTGACACTGCTGGGGGAAATGTTCCCTGCGGATCCCATCATCATCGGCCAAATGCTGGACCCATTGGGTCTGACCACAGGGCCAGTTGTTCCTTGCCGGGAATGGCGTGAACTGTACGCGGCCCTGGGCAGCGGCGGGGTGGCGGCGATCCACCCGTTTTACACCGCCGCCGTGCGCGAATTTGAAGCTGCGGGCAAACCCATTGTGGGGTCTGCGCCTGTTGGCTTGGATGGCACGATGTCTTGGCTGGCTGGCATCGGCGATGCGTTTGGCATTGCCGCAGACAAGGTGGCAACCGCGCAAAACATGTTTCTGCCCGCGATCAAAGGCGCTTTGGCGGGTGCGCCCATCAACGGCACCATTACGTTGTCCGGGTATGAAGGCAGCGAACTTTTGGTGGCCCGCCTGTTGATCGAAAGCGGGGCAGATGTGCCCTATGTCGGCACCGCTTGCGCCAAATCGAAGTGGTCGGAAGCTGACGCCCAATGGTTGGAATCCAAAGGCGCGAAGGTGAAGTTCCGCGCCAGCTTGGAAGACGACCTGGCCGCCATGGAAGCGGTGAAACCAGACTTGGCCATCGGCACAACCCCCGTGGTGCAAAAGGGCAAAGAGCTGGGCATTCCCAGCCTGTACTTCACGAACCTGATCAGCGCCCGGCCTTTGATGGGTCCGGCAGGTGCTGGGTCTTTGGCGGAAGTGATCAACGCCGCCATGGGCAACAAAGATCGCATGGCGAAGATGAAAGATTTCTTCGAAGACGTGGGCCACGGCGACACTGCCGGGGTTTGGGAAGGGGCACCGAACTTGCGTCCCGATTTCCGCGCCACGCAGGAAAAGAAACTGGCGAAACAAGCCCGCGCGGCCAAAGCGGCGGAGATGATCTGATGCTGATTCAAGATCATGATCGCGCTGGCGGGTATTGGGGGGCAGTCTATGCCTTCTGCGCTGTCAAAGGGTTGCAGTGCGTCATCGATGGCCCGGTGGGGTGTGAAAACCTGCCGGTGACGTCTGTGCTGCATTATACCGACGGCTTGCCGCCCCATGAATTGCCCATCGTGGTGACAGGTTTGGGCGAAGAAGAGCTGGGCCGCGATGGCACAGAAGGCGCGATGAAGCGCGCCTGGGGCACGCTGGATCCGCTGTTGCCCGCCGTGGTGGTCACCGGGTCCATTGCAGAAATGATCGGCGGTGGCGTGACCCCCATGGGCACGAACATTCAACGGTTCTTGCCGCGCACGATTGACGAAGATCAGTGGGAAGCGGCCGACCGGGCCATGACCTGGATTTTCACCGAATTTGGCCAAACCAAGGGCCGGATGCCCAAGGAAAAGAAGCGGGAAGAGGGCGCGAAACCACGCGTCAACATCCTGGGCCCCATGTACGGCACGTTCAACATGCCGTCCGATCTGGCTGAAATCCGCCGCCTGGTGGAAGGCATCGGCGCAGACGTGAACATGGTCATGCCCTTGGGCGCACACATCGCAGAAATGCGCGATCTGGTGAATGCGGACGTGAACATCTGTATGTACCGCGAATTTGGCCGCGGGTTGTGCGAAGTCCTGGGCAAACCGTACCTGCAAGCCCCCATTGGCATGGACAGCACGACGAAGTTCTTGCGCAAATTGGGCGAATTGCTGGGCCTGGATCCAGAACCGTTCATTCAACAAGAAAAGCATTCGACCCTGAAACCCGTTTGGGATTTGTGGCGGTCGGTGACGCAAGATTTCTTCGGCACGGCGAATTTCGCTGTTGTTGGGAACGAAACCTATACCCGTGGCCTGCGCAATTACCTGGAAGACGAACTGGGCTTTCCTTGTTCTTTCGCAGTGGCGCGGACGGCCGGTAAGAAAACCGATAACGATGAAGTGCGCGACATGATGGCGGCCAAACGCCCGTTGATCGTGTTCGGGTCCATCAATGAAAAGATGTATCTGGCGGAATTGAAGGGCGGGCACGGACCAAGCCCCGCGTTTATTCCCGCCAGCTTCCCAGGGGCCGCCATCCGGCGCGCCACAGGCACACCGTTCATGGGATATGCGGGTGCAGCTTACGTGTTGCAGGAACTGTGCAACGGGCTGTTCGACGCATTGTTCCACATTCTGCCCTTGGCGTCTGAAATGGACGCAGCCGATCCCACAACCCTGCGCCGTGATTTCCCGTGGGAGCCGGAGGCGAAAGCCGCCTTGGATAAAATTGTGGCGGAACATCCGATCTTGACCCGGATTTCGGCCACCAAATCGTTGCGGGATGCAGCAGAGAAAGCCGCGTTGGACGCAGGCGCCGACAGCGTGGCGCTTGAGACCATCAAAAAGCTGCAGCCCGGACGCACCTTTCCGACAGAGGAGATCGATCCATGACCGATCACACCCATGAAATGATCGCAGACTATGGCCGCGCCCACAAAGCGCCCACCATGGAATACCGCATCTATTTCAGCCTGATTTTCATTGCTGCCCTGCCTTTCGCACTGGGCGGCGTGATCCTTTCCCTTTTCGGCCTGGGCGGCACACGCCGCAGCGGCGGCATGCTGAAGCGCGCCCTGCACGAGGCCAACGCCATCACACCAATGATCTTCATGCGATGAGGATGGTTGGTTTCACCGAATTCTGTAAGGGGCCCCGCCTTTTGCAGAACCCCGGACGGGTTGTGATGCCCTTCCGGAACCCGGCCGCGGGGAATGCGGCGTCGGCTTTATCCGGAGGATACTATGGCTGATAATACTGGCCTGTCTTTCACAGGTCTCACCGATGAGCAGGCGCAAGAGTTGCACACGGTATATATGCGCGGACTGACGCTGTTCACAGCGATCGCAGTCGTGGCGCATTTGCTCGTGCTTCTGTGGCGTCCATGGTTCTGAGGAGGGAACAACAATGAGTGGCTTTTACAAAATCTGGCAGGTCTTCGACCCGCGTCGTGTTTTTGTGGCTCAAGGGGTTTTCCTCTTCTTGCTGGCAGCAATGATTCACCTCGTTCTGCTGAGCACGGACCGCTACAACTGGTTTGACATCGCTGCGGCGAAGTACTCGGCTTCCGAGTAACCAGCACCCAAACACGACTGTGGGCGGGGCCTGGCGTCGCCCACAGTCAATCTAAGAAACGAAACAAACGGTCGCACCGCCCAACGTGGCGCGTGCCACACTGAACGGAGTAAAACCAATGGCTTTGCTGAGCTTCGAAAAGAAGTACCGCGTGCCAGGAGGGACGCTGGTCGGCGGCGATCTGTTCGATTTTTGGGTCGGCCCATTTTACGTGGGTTTTTTCGGCGTCACGACGTTTTTCTTCGCGGCGCTTGGTACGATCCTGATCTTTTACGGCGCCACCTTGCAGGGAACATGGAATCCTTGGCTGATTTCCATCAATCCCCCTGACATCGAAATGGGCCTTGCCGCCGCACCTTTGAAGGAAGGCGGGCTTTGGCAAATCATCACCATCTGTGCCTTTGGGGCATTCATCAGTTGGATGATGCGCGAGATTGAAATTTCGCGAAAACTTGGGATGGGCCTGCACGTGCCCTTCGCCTTTGGCGTGGCGATCTTCGCCTATGCCACTTTGGTGTTCATCCGCCCTGTGCTGATGGGTGCTTGGGGACATGCGTTCCCGTACGGCATCTGGACCCACTTGGACTGGGTGAACAACGTGGGATACACCTATGGTAACTTCCACTATAACCCAGCCCACATGGTGGCGGTGTCGTTCTTCTTCACCACCTGTTTGGCCCTTGCCCTGCACGGATCGTTGATCTTGTCAGCGGCAAACCCAGCCAAAGACGAAACCATGCGGTCGCCTGATCACGAAGACACGTTCTTTCGCGACTTCATCGGGTATTCCGTGGGTCCATTGGGCATCCACCGTCTTGGTCTGATCTTGGCCCTGATGGCAGGCTTCTGGTCCGCAGTGTGTATCGTGATTTCCGGGACACTGTGGTTCGACGAATGGGTTGTCTGGTGGGATTGGTATTTGGAACTGCCCTGGTGGGCAGACGCTGAGGGAGGCGTCAATGGCTGAGTATCAAAACATCTTCACGCAAGTTCAGGTTCGTGGCCCAGCAGAAATGGGCATGGTTGAAGACGGTGTCGATCTGCGGGAACGCGGCAACGGCGCATCCTTCAGCAACCTGGCTGGTATCTTGGGCAACGCGCAGTTGGGGCCGTTCTATCTGGGGCCATGGGGCGTTCTGTCCTTGGCATCGGGTGTGACCTGGTTCTTCCTGGTGGGCATGTGGTTTTGGGTGCAGGCGGACTTTTCGCCGGCAGTCTTCTTCCGCGACTTGTTCTGGCTGTCGCTGGACCCACCGTCTGAAGAATACGGCCTGGGCATGGCCCCATTGGCGGAAGGCGGCATGTGGTTGATCGCATCCTTCTTCCTGCTGGTGGCTGTTATGTCCTGGTTGATCCGGTCTTGGGTCTTGGCCGAACAGTTGGGTATGGGCAAACATGTGTTCTATGCCTTCGCTTCAGCTGTTTGGTTGTTCCTGGTTTTGGGTCTGATCCGCCCCATCTTGATGGGCAGTTGGTCGGAAGCGGTGCCATACGGCATCTTCACCCACCTGGACTGGACCAACCTGTTCAGCCTGACCTATGGCAACCTGTTCTATAACCCCTTCCACGCGCTTTCCATTGCGTTCCTGTATGGGTCTGCCCTGCTGTTCGCGATGCACGGTGCCACCATTCTGGCGGTCAGCCGGTTCGGCGGTGATCGGGAGTTGGAACAAATCGCAGATCGCGGCACGGCCTCTGAACGGGCGGGCCTGTTCTGGCGCTGGACCATGGGCTTTAACGCCACGATGGAAGGCATTCACCGTTGGGCGTGGTGGTTTGCAGTACTGACAACGCTGACTGGCGGCATCGGTATCCTGCTGACTGGCACCGTGGTGGATAACTGGTTCGTCTGGGCACAAGACCACGGCTATGCACCTC
>JAHDDS010000100.1 GCA_020629235.1 Planktomarina sp. | reverse complement strand
CCCACGGGGATGTCATGGTTCTTGCCCATCAACAGGGCCAGAATGTCGATATAATCTTCCCGCGTCTGCGGGCCATCCACCAAGAACCGCGCACCGGCGCGTTGGCGCAAAGCATCATCCACGTTTTCGGGATAGTTCGAGAACATCCCAAACGTACAATTCCCGCGCACCACCGTGTTGGCGCCGGCAAAGCTTTCCATCAGCACCGCAGTAATCTCAAGCTGCCCGGCTGACGACTGACGGTCGCCCCGTTTGCCCGCAAGCTGGTCAATATCATCCACCGTGCCAAAGCCAATCACGCCGGGGTCAATCACATTGTTGATAAACGCCTTGGCGTTCTGGCCCGACTTTCCCTGATAACTGTCAATATTGTCTGTGCTCAGGTTTTGATACCGAAACGGATATCCCGCCACTTGGCAGTAATCATTGATCAACCCCGCCATCATCTGGATCAGCGTGGTCTTACCCGTGCCCGGCTTGCCGTCGCCCATGAAGGTAAAGATAAAACCGCCCAGTTCCGCAAACGGGTTCAACCGCCGGTCAAAGTCATAAGCCATCAACATCTTCGACAGCTTCATCGCCTGATATTTCGCGATATGGTTACCCACCACCTCATGCGGCTTCTTGAAGCTCATGGTCAGGGTGCTGCCTTTGGCTTTGCGGGCAGGCGTGAACCCGTTGACGGCAAAATCATCCGCCTCAACCCGCCACACGGCATCGGTGAAGGCCGCCAATCCGCCTGCCGTCGCAGCGCGCCCTTCGATCTTGGCCATCACAGCCTCGGCAAAGGCCAGAACGGCCGCTACCAATTTGCCGTCATCAGGGGCGTGGGTTTCAATGTCTTGATCCAATTCCCACAATAACCCGTGCAGCATCAGCTGGGCATTGTCGGCCAACACCTCCTCAACATCCCCAATCTCAACCTGCGTTTCGCTGGCATGTTCTGCCAACAGCGATGACGTGGCCGAGGCGAATACGAACCCCACGGCCAAAGCCTCAGCCTGCAACAACCGCCCGAATTCATCCGCCTTGTTCTTGGGCAATGACCCTTGCAAATTCGCGCGCTTCAGATCGGCCAATTCGGTGCGTTCCGAAAATCCCTCACCCAAAGCCAAGGCAATCGCCAAAGCCCGGCGCAAACCATGCAAGACGGTTGCCTGCAAAGGTGATGTCAGTGCATCTTCCGCATCCGCCGCCTCAATGGTGGCCCGCAACTGAACGCCTGCGGCCCGCGCCGTGCGCCGTGCCGCCAACCCCGGCGTGGTTGACCGAAATCGCCGCGTGGTGCGCACCCCTGGCGATGCCTCAATCACGGCTTCTCTCGCCTTACCAACACGCGGCGCATGGTCAAAACCATCCAACATCGCCAAAGCCGCTGGGTAATGTTTCAAAATATCGTCTTCACGTAATTCCATTTGGTCGCTCGAAAGGCTCATCTTGCGCATCCCTCTTTCTTTGTCTTCAAATACTCACCCCGGACCCGCCAACGCCCGCATGGGCGATGGTGGGGGCATCTCGGCGGCCGCAGGCCGACAAATCAATTCCAAGGTAAGCACTCAGCCTCGATCTTGCCAACAAGGAAGAACATCGCCCGGTGCCGAAGTCGCTTCAAAAACCCCGCGTGCGATGGCACGTGCCAAACATGTTGCCGCTGCGTGACCCAAGGTTACCAAAGTCACTTCGTCCACACCCGTCGCATCCCCTGTACTGGCGGTAAACACCAAATCCCCATCAAATGGTGTGTGGCTGGGAACAATGGCCCGCGCCATACCGTCATGCGCCGCGACAGCCAACCGGTGGCATTGCGCTTTGGTCAAAGGGGCATCGGTTGCAACAATTGCGATTGTTGTGTTTTCCCCTGAATGCGCTTCTGCCAGTTTTGCGCTGTGCGGGATGGCGCCGCCAAGAACAGCCAAATCAGGGCCCATACCGCCAAATTCATTTTCCACTTCATAAGGTGCCGCCCAAAAATGGCGGCCGCCGGGTGTTGTTACCGTTCCCACTGGGTTGGCAATAACCAATGCACCAACCGTAAACGCACCAGCCCGGAAAGAGGCGGATCCCAACCCGCCCTTTTCAGCCCCCGTCAATGCGCCGGTTCCACCGCCCACCGAACCAATTTCAAAATCAACATCCGCTGCGCGGTATGCCGACAATCCAAGCGTACGATATGGGGTGTCGCGCCAGTCTTTGTCGCCACCATTTAACAGGTCAAAAACGATTGCACCCGGAACGATGGGTACACGAACGGGGCCCACTTCAAACCCTCGCCCGTCGGCGTGCAAACCATCCATCACACCCGAACATGCATCCAGCCCAAAGGCAGACCCGCCCGAAAGCACCAGTGCGTCAACAGCAGCAACCGTTTTGTCAGGGGCGAGCAAATCTGTTTCCCGCGTTCCCGGCGCACCGCCCATAACGTGGCAGCTGGCCACCATCGGCGCGTCACCAACCAAAACAGTGGTGCCGGATTTCAAGGTATCGTTTTGCGCATTCCCAACCTTCAGCCCCGGCACATCGGTGATCAGGTTTCGCGGCCCCGGCTTTAAATGCATCGCCCACCGTCCACTTCCATTGCAACGCCAGTGATCATGGATGCCTCATCACTGCACAAGAAGGCTGCCGCATTCCCCATATCCTCGGGCGTGGAAAATCGCCCAATCGGGATGGTGCTGATGAACTGCGCACGGCGTTCGGGCGTGTCTTCGCCCATAAAAGATTTCAGCAACGGCGTTTCACCCGCCACAGGGTTTATGGCATTCACGCGAACCCCAAAGGGGGCCAGTTCCACAGCCATGGCTTTGGTCGCGGTAATCATCCACCCCTTACTGGCGTTATACCAGTTCAATCGCGGGCGTGGCGACACGCCAGCGGTCGATGCGACGTTCAAGATCGCCCCTGCCCGACGTTCCTTCATCGCCGGCACAAACGCCTTGGCAGTTAGGTAAACCGACTTTGCATTCACGGCGATTACGCGGTCGAAATCTTCTTCGGAAACCTCTTCCATCAGATCGGGCATATGGGTGACACCAGCATTATTGACCAAAATATCGACATGACCCCAAGCTTGCATCGCGGCGTCGCACATGGCGTCAACGCTGGCGGCTTTGGAAACATCGACTGTGTGGGAAAGCCCGTTCAACTGCCGCGCCACGTCTGCAGCTGCTTCTGCGTTGATATCCGCCACCAACACGGTTGCACCTTCAGCAGCAAATTTTGCGGCGATCCCTGCGCCAAAACCCGATCCGGCACCTGTTACAATTGCCTTTTTTCCCTGAAGTCTCATCCCGTCACCCATGCCAAGTTGCCACTGTCTTTAATACGGAAAATCCGTAAAGCGCTTCAAAGCCTTTTTCACGGCCGTGCCCGGATTTCCCGATGCCGCCAAAAGGCAGTTCTACACCCCCGCCGGCACCGTAATTGTTCACAAACACCTGCCCTGTTTTCAAGGCCTTGGCCATACGCATTTGGCGGCCGCCGTCTGATGTCCAGACACTGGCCACCAGACCAAAGTCGGTTCCATTCGCGATGCGAATTGCTTCGGCCTCGTCGTCAAATGGGATCAAGACTTGCACCGGCCCAAAGATTTCCTGCTGGGCCAATGGGTGGTCTGGAGGCACATCTGCAAACAACGTGGGCCGCACGAACTGGCCCTCAGGGGGCGCATGCCCCACAATTTCGCCCTGTGCTGCAATTTCCAGATCCTGACCTTTGGCAAGGAATCCTTCCACGATTTCTTTTTGGCGGGCACTGATTAATGGCCCGACACGCAGGTCATCCATCGCTGGTCCTACTGTTAGTTTGGCGTATTCTGCCGCCATCATATCACGCACGCGGTCATACACGCCGCGTTGAACCAATATACGGGAAGAGGCTGAGCAGGTTTGCCCTGCATTCTGAATACCCGCATTGACCAAAAACGGCAGCGCGCGATCCAGTTCAGCATCATCGAAGACGACTTGCGGGGATTTTCCGCCCAATTCCAGTGTGACAGGAACAACGTTTTGCGCGGCGGCAGCCTGTACCAAGCCTCCCGTTCCGACAGAACCAGTGAAACTAAGGTGTTGAACATCACGGTGCGCGGACAATGCCGCGCCAGCTTCACCCCCTAGCCCGGTCACAACATTCAATGCCCCGTCCGGCAATCCCGCTTCGGCGGCGATGGCAGCAAAGGCCAGCGCGGTCAGGCAAGCCTCTTCTGCAGGTTTTAAAACGCAGGCATTGCCCATGGCCAAAGCGCCCCCAACCGAACGCCCGATGATTTGCATGGGATAGTTCCAAGGCACGATATGGCCTGTCACGCCATGCGGCTCGCGCAGCGTATAAACAGTATAGCCATCCAGATATGGGATTGTTTGCCCGGTGATTTTGTCGGCCGCACCTCCGTAAAATTCCAGATACCTTGCAAGGGCCACAGCATCTGCCCGTGCCTGTGTCAGCGGTTTCCCGACATCGCGGGCTTCCAGTACTGCCAAAGACTCAACACGCGTCAAAACCAATTGGCCCATTTTGGTCAGGATGCGGCCGCGTTCCAATGCCGTCATCCGCCCCCACGTGCCGTCCAAAGCGGCATGGGCCGCGGCCACCGCCATATCGATGTCGTCCGCCTGCCCCCGTGCGATTTGGGTCAGGTGCGATCCATCAGACGGATCCGTCAGATCCAACCTCGCACCTGATGCTGGTGCAACCCATTGCCCGCCGATAAGGTTGGCCCCTTCGGGAATATCAAACTCTGCAAGCATTTTGCCCCTCCCTATTCCGCAGCAAGGTCCGGCAAACTTGGTGCCGCGGCCAACAAAGCCTGAGTGTAGGCGTGCTGTGGGTTCGTATACACGTCTTCCGTTGGACCCTGTTCTACGATTTTTCCAGCACGCATCACCAAAACCCTGTCAGTGACAGTGCGTACAACAGACAAATCATGACTGATAAAAAGATAACTTAATGGTCGCTGGCGGCACAAATCCGCAATCAAATCCAAAACCTGCGCCCGTACAGAAACGTCTAGGGCCGAGACGGCCTCATCAAAAACTATCACATCGGGATCAATGATCAGCGCCCGAGCGATGGCCAGCCTTTGACGCTGACCGCCTGAAAACTCGTGAATGAACTTATGCCTGTCTTCGATCGACAG
>JAHDDS010000099.1 GCA_020629235.1 Planktomarina sp. | reverse complement strand
GATTGTTTGACGCCGCCGAACGGGGCCACTTCGGTGGAAATGATGCCTGTGTTCACGCCCACGATGCCGTATTCCAGGGCTTCCGCCACTTTGTACACGCGGGACAGGTTCTGGGCATAGAAGTACCCCGCCAGCCCAAAGATCGTGTCGTTGGCCATGGCGATGACTTCGTCTTCGTCTTCGAACCGGAACAATGGCGCCAGGGGCCCGAATGTTTCGTCCCGGGTCACCAGCATGTCGTGGGTGACATCCGTGACGATGGTGGGTTCAAAGAAGGTGCCGCCCAGATCGTGGCGGTTGCCCCCCAAGACCACCTTGGCGCCTTTGGATGTGGCGTCGGCGATGTGTTCTTCCACTTTTTCCACCGCCGGCATGTTGATCAGCGGGCCGAAGGCGGTGCCGTCTTCCAAGCCGTCGCCCACCTTCATGGCCTCGATCTTGGCAGTCAGCTTTTTGGCAAATTCATCGTACACGGCATCTTGGACATAGATGCGGTTGGCGCAGACGCAGGTTTGCCCGTTGTTGCGGAACTTGCACACGATGGCCCCTTCCACGGCGGCGTCGATGTCGGCGTCGTCGAACACAATGAACGGCGCGTTGCCGCCCAGTTCCATGGAACACTTTAGCACCTGTTCGGACGCCTGGCGCAGCAAGATCCGCCCCACTTCGGTGGACCCGGTGAAGGTCAGCTTGCGCACCTGGGGGTTTTCGCAGAATTCCTTGCCCACTTCAGATGAGCTGCCCGATGGCACGATGTTCAAAACCCCAGCCGGAATGCCCGCCCGTTCGGCCAAGACCCCCAGCACGATGGCAGACAGCGGCGTTTCTTTGGCCGGGCGGGCCACGAAGGAACAGCCCGCTGCCAGGGCCGGGCCTGCCTTGCGGGTGATCATCGCGTTGGGGAAATTCCACGGCGTGATGGAGGCCGCCACCCCGATGGGTTGTTTGATCACGGTGATGCGCTTGTCGGCCTGGTGGCCCGGAATGGTTTCGCCGTAGACGCGCTTGGCCTCTTCCGCGAAGAATTCGATGAAGCTGGCCCCATAGGCGATTTCGCCCGATGCCTCTGCCAGGGGTTTGCCCTGTTCAGCGGTCAAGATCATGGCCAGGTCCGCTTGGTTTTCCATCATCAGGTCGTACCATTTGCGCAAGATGTTGGATCGTTCCTTGGCGGTTTTGGCGGCCCAGTCTTTTTGCGCCGCATACGCCGCGTCGATCGCGGCTTTGACTTGGGCGCGGCTCAGGTCCGCCACTTGCGCGATTTCATCGCCGCGGGCGGGGTTGTCCACCGCAAAGGTCCCGTCGTCCCCGTCGATCCAAGCGCCATTCACATAGGCGCGGGTTTCCAAAAGGGATGGATCATTGAGCATGGATTTGAGATCAGTGGTGGTATCAAGCATGGGTCGGGCCTTTCACGTTTCGCGGCTGACAGACCATTTAGGACCGCATTTGTCCAGGCGAGTCGATTTTGTGAAACAGGGGGGACGGATGTGAAAAACGACGATGCCTATGCCAACGCGGCGTATATCCCGGATGCGGATCAGTATCTGGACGATTGGCCCGAAGCCGCGTTCGATTTTCGCGCGGTGGAAGCATCGGTGGGCCGCGCGCGGCTGAATGTCCCCTATGGCGATCATCCGCGCCAGGCGTTCGATCTGTTTTTGCCCGCCGGTCCCGCCCAAGGCTTGGTGGTGTTTGTGCACGGGGGGTACTGGCTGCGGTTTGACCGCACGGATTGGTCCCATTTTGCGGCAGGCCCCCTGGCGCGGGACTGGGCCGTGGCCATCCCTGGGTATGTGCTGGCCCCCGATGCGTCGATCCCTGACATCACCGCCATGGTGGCGCAGGCCATCCAGACGGCAGCAAGCTATGTGCGCGGGCCCATCGTTTTGACCGGCCATTCGGCAGGCGGGCACTTGGTGGCCCGCATGGCGTGCGGCGGGCTGTTGGACCAAGCCGTGGCGGCGCGATTGGCGCGGGTGGTGCCGATATCGCCCGTGGGGGATTTGCGCCCGTTGGTGCACACCACCATGAACGCGACCCTGGGGCTGACGCCGGACCTGGCCCAGGCCCACAGCCCCGCCTTGCACCCCAAGGCGCTGGACGTGCCGGTTCACGTCTGGGTGGGGGGCGATGAACGGCCTGCGTTTTTGGACCAAGCCCACGGCTTGGGCACCGCTTGGGGCGCGCCCGTGACGGTGCAGGCAGGGGCGCACCATTTCAACGTCATCGATGGATTGCGCGATCCTGACAGCCCGCTGGTGGCTGCCCTGCTTAAAGACGCGCCCTGACCGGCGTGAAAGTGCCCAAATGGGTCAGCCGATCGGTGCCGCCGCCCAAATCCAAGCCCGCCCCGGCAAAGACAATCACGCAGGTGGTAAACGTGCCCAGGGCGTCTTCGATGGCCTGGGCGTCCGCTTCGGCAAACCAGTGGCGCAGGCGGCGGGTGGGGTCTTGGTTGGCGATGACTTCGATGCGGTCGGCAGTATAATCGCCGCGTGCGGCATCCCACAGGTGGGCAAACACCAGGGGTTGGCTGGGGAACATGCCGCCGTAAATTTCTGCCGTGCCGTCTGTCATACCCGCGTCATAACGGGCATGGCGCGCGCTGCAAAGCCGGGACGGGGCGCTGCCCCCTTGAGGCGGTGCCTCAATTCCCCCGAGGTATTTTTGGCAAAATGAAGATTGTGTGGCGCAGGATGGGATGGTTCAGTGATGCCAGCGCAGGGGGACATGATGCACAGATTGATCAGCTTTGGGATGATGTGTCTGACGACCGGGATTTTCGCAACTGGGGCGGCGGCGCAGGAAATTCCGCGCCTGACGCTGCGGACATTTGACGTGGTGTCGTCTTTTGCAGCGCCGCCCTGGGTGACGGGCCCGGACTTGGTGGCCCAGGCAGAGGTGTTTCAAGACCAAGGCCCCACCCCAAACGGCACGCAGAAATTCATCTTTGAAACCATCCGCAAAGGGGAGGTGTTCGAAGATTGGGGCATGCTTTACGCCCTGTCGGCCGAGGCGGGATTGACCGGGGATGTCCAAGATTATGTCGGCGGCCAGGTGGCGGCGTTCACCGATGCCTGCACCCGCGCCGTGCCCCAGGCCATTCCGCGCGCGCCTGCGGGGGTGTTTTTGTTCGTGGTGTATTGCGCCGAATACAAGGCCCGCCCCGGCGTGGGGGAGGTGGCGTTTTTCAACATGCAGATGAAGCACGGCACTTTGGTGAAGAATTACCTGCATATCCGGGTGCCGGCCTTCACGCTGGACCCCCTAGCGGGATTGGAATTGACCCGCGAACAGCTGGTGGGGGGCGTGCAGGCGGTGGCCCCTTTGCAGTTGTTTGATCTGCCGTCCGAGCCATAGGGGGCGCATAATCAGGTTGCCAAGCCCCCCAACCCTGGCGAGAGTGCGGGCCAGCATTGCATGCCACAGGGGATGCAATTTGCGCCAACAGTCCCCATATAGAGGGCATAAGAACAGAAGGGACAGACATGAGTTTTGAACAACAGATGAGCGAAACCCAAGCCCAGGTGGAGGCAAGCCAAGCCAAAATCGCGGAGCTGACCAGCCGAATAGAGACCGCCCGCCAGAAGATGGGGCAGGGCCAGGACATCGCGCTGGATATCGAAAACGCCAGTCTGGAAGATGTGCACGCCCACACCGAACTTATGAATGCCAACATCGCCGAACTGATCATGGGGTTGGACGATGTGACCGCGGGCTTTCAGTCCGATTTTGACGAACTGCGCAGCAAGACGGGCATGGAAAGTTTCATCGGCATTTTCAGCCGGGGCCGGTCGGAAGCCATGCGCCAAGAACGCCTGCGCACCGCCAGCATCGACGACAAGCTGCAGGATCTGATCGCGAAATCCGACACCATCGTGCAGCTGTTGGAAGGCCAGTTGGCCACGCTGAACGAACAGAAATCATCGGTGGAAGCAAATCTGTCGTCCACCTTGGAAGACCGCGAAGTGGTGGTGGGGGAATTGGAATCCATCAAGGCGGAAATCACTTCTATGGACCCGGCCATCATAACCTTGGAAAACAAGATCAGCGTCGAACAAGACGCTGCCGCCCGCACGAAGCTGGAAACCGAACTGGCGGAATTGAATGCCAAGTACAACGAACTGGTGCAGACCGAACAGGTGAAGCTGGCCAATTCCCAGACCCTGGAACGGTACATCGAAAAGGGCAAAACTTGGGTGGACAGTTTGCAAAACCAGGCGGCCACGCAAATGGTGCTGATCAACAAGTTGCAGACCGACACCAAGCAACGGGTGGTGCTGTATGACGCCCTGACCAAATCGTTGAAAACCGCGCAACAACAAGACGTGGCGCACCGGATCAACGAAATTGGCGTGAAAACCGACCAAGAAGCCCAAGCCGCCATGGCGGGCATCGGGGCGGCGACGAACAAGCGCATGGCCGAAATGCTGGAATCCCACGAAGACCACATGGTGTTCGCCCGCGATGTTTTGGAACAAAAGGCCAAAGCGGATGAACGGTTTGCACGGCGCTTTGCCAAGATCGTGGAAAAGCACGACAGCAATGCCTATGGGGCTTAATTCGCCGTTGCGGGTTGCGATGAAGTCACCTGGCGCTTGGGTGCTGATGTGTTTGGGAACAGGCCTTACCATTTGGGTATCCGTTGGCATCGGGGTGTTGGTCTTGACCTTGGGTTTTGCAATCTTGGCCGGGGCCGTGCGGGAAGCGCGGCGGTTGGAACGATTGGGAAAAAGTGCTGATCGTTTTGCCCAAGGGTATGATGAATCCGTTGTTCCTAAATCCAACACTGTTCCGAACGGTGGTTCGCCATTCTTTGGGATGTATGGGAGGAAATGATGTCTTTGATGTTGATCCTTCGTTGCGCCCTTGTTGGCTTGATCATCGGGGTCTGCTGGGCGCTTGATGTTTATTTCCATATGGGGCCCTTGGCCTGGATTTTTGCCTTGGTTTGGAGTGGGCTTGCGTTGTTTTGGCAACCCACGGCACACATCACATGGGACACAAAAGACGATTTCGGAGCGGCCATCGATGATCCCGAGGCAATCCGCCGGATTGATGAAGTGAATGATGAAAACAGATTTCTGGAAAGCCAAAATGACAGGGATCTAAAGAAACCGGTCCGCAAACCATTCGGGCGGCATTGACCCCATGACCCTTCCCCCCAACTTGGACCGTGGCCG
>JAHDDS010000027.1 GCA_020629235.1 Planktomarina sp. | reverse complement strand
TCTGGGGGTGGATGGCCTTCGACTGGGCGACACAACCGTTCTATACTCTGGGCCTGACGTTTATCTTTGGGCCGTATTTTGCGGTGGTGGCGGCAGACTACTTCATGGGTCTGGGGATTGACGAAAAAACAGCAGACGCCCAGGCACAAACCATGTGGTCATGGGGCCAAAGTGCGGCCGGAATGTTCATCGCCTTCGCGGGTGTCATCTTGGGGGCATATGCCGACAGTACCGGGCGACGCATGCCCTGGGTTTGGTTATTCTCTGCAATCTTTGTCGCGTGCGCGTGGATGCTTTGGTACATGGTCCCTGACGGTTCAGCCATCTGGTTTGGGCTGATCGTGTTTTCCATTGGCTTCATTGCAGCCGAATTCATGTTGATCTTCGTAAACGCCCAGCTTCCCGGACTGGGTGACGATGATGAAGTTGGCAAAATCTCGGGCAGTGGGGCAGCCATTGGGTACTGGGGCGGCTTTGTTGCTTTCTTGATCATGTTTGCCCTGTTCGTGGAATCCGAGGCGGGCGGAAAAACCATGGCGGGCCTGGCGCCCGCATTCGGCTGGCTCGACTCTGAAATGCGCGAAGGGACCCGGGCAGTCGGGCCGTTCATCGCTATTTGGTTCATCATCTTCATGGTTCCCTATTTTTTGTGGGTCCGCGAAAGCAAAACGCCGAACCGCACCGGCGGCATTGGCAAAGCCATGTCTGATTTGAAAACATCGCTGGTGAACGTAAAGGACAGGCCCAGTCTGTTTTCCTTTCTGATCTCGTCCATGCTTTATCGCGACGCGTTGAACGGGCTTTATGCTTTTGGTGGGGTCTATGCTGCGCTGGTGTTGGGCTGGTCCATCACCATGCTGGGCATCTTTGGCGTGATTTCCATCATCACCGCAGCAATCGCAACACAGGTGTCTGGCCGCTTCGACAGCCGCCTGGGCCCGCGCCCAGTGATCAACTTTCACATTTGGGTTTTGATCTGCGTCAGCTTGGTGATCATCGGCATGTCCCGCACCAGCTTCTGGGGCATTCCATTGCCCGAAGGATCAAACCTGCCCGACATCATCTTTATGATCTGCGGGGCCTGCATTGGCGGCGCGGGCGGTGGCATTTATGCAGCAAGCCGATCGATGATGGTGCGCCACACCCATCCTGAACGCCCGACCGAAGCATTTGGCCTGTTCGCACTGTCCGGGAAAGCGACGGCGTTCCTGGCCCCTGCGTTGATCGGTTTGTTCACTTATCTTTTCAATGACGCGCGACTGGGTTTTTCCCCTGTTGTCGGATTGTTCATTCTGGGTATGGTTCTTTTACGATGGGTACACCCAGACGGAGATCGAGCAGAATGGTCAAAATCCTCTATACCTGCGCCATAATCCTGGCCCTTGCGGCCTGCAATTCGGACGGCAAAAAAGCCAAGGCGCAATCGCGGGACGATGTAACCCCCGCCAAACAATTGTTCGGGGCCAAAAAGGCGGCCTCGGATCAGCGGCCCATGCCCCATGGCGGATACGCCCGGGGCTGTGTTGCAGGGGCAGAAATGTTGCCTGAAACCGGCCCCACTTGGCAGGCCATGCGCCTGTCGCGCAATCGCAACTGGGGCCACCCCACGACGATTGACTATATCAAAGAATTGTCACGCAAAGTGTCACGGCTGCCTGATTGGGAAGGGCTGTATATCGGCGATATTTCCCAGCCGCGGGGCGGTCCGATGTTGACGGGACACGCCAGCCACCAGATCGGCATGGACGTTGATATTTGGATGCTGCAGCCCAAACGCTTGGACTTGTCCCCGGCGGAACGGGAACGGATTTCGTCCATTTCTTTGCGCCGGTCATCCGGGGCGTACACAAATGACAACTGGACCGATCAGCACATGGAAGTGTTGAAGATGGCGGCAAGCGACCCCCGTGTGGCACGCATCTTTGTGTTTCCAGGCGCCAAGGTGCGCATGTGCAACGAAGCCACCGGCGACCGGTCTTGGTTGAACAAAATCCGCCCCTGGTGGGGGCACCACTATCACTTCCATGTGCGGCTGAAATGTCCGTCCAATGCGCGGAACTGCAAAAACCAAGCGCCACCGCCCCCAGGGGACGGCTGCGCCGATGCCCAAGGCTGGGTGGACCGGATTTTGAACCCGCCCCCCCCCGATCCAAACCGGAAGCCGCGGGTGAAACGGCCCATTACGATGGCGACGTTGCCCGTTCAGTGTTCTGGGGTGTTGCAGTCAAACTGACACGAACAGGCGGGCTTCGGTCCGCCTTTTCTTTTGCATGAAAGGGATCCTATGCGCCCGTTGGCCACAATCTTGTTCTTGGCACTTGCAAGCAGCGTATGGGCCGGCCCCCCGGTGGTGGAATCTGTCACCGTCACTGCAACGGACCACGGATTTCGCTTTGATGTCACGATCCGACACGGCGACGAAGGCTGGGATCACTATGCCGATGGATGGGGGGTGTACGACTTGGATGGAACCGAGTTGGGATATCGCACCCTGCACCACCCCCACGTCACCGAACAGCCCTTTACCCGCAGCTTGACCGTGAAAATCCCAGAAAATACTGCCCGGGTTATCATCCGCCCACGGGACAGCGTGCACGGGTTCGGGCAAGACTTTGAAGTGAAACTGCCTTGATGGACCCTATTGCGCTGTCCAGCCACCGTCCAAAGTCAAGGTTGTGCCGGTCATATTCCCCGCCGCAGGCGACAGCAGAAACGCCACCGCACCCGCAATGTCCTGGGGTGTTGTGAACCGCAGACTGGGTTGTTTTTCCGAAAGCAGATCGCGGGTGGCTGCGTCATTGGTTTGTCCATTGGTCGCCGCCCGCGCATCGATTTGGGCCTGAACCAGGGGCGTCAAAACCCAGCCAGGGCAAATGGCATTGCATGTGATGTCGGCTTCTGCATTTTCCAAAGCCGTGACCTTGGTCAGGCCAATGATCCCATGTTTGGCCGCGACATAGGCCGCCTTTTCTTTCGATGCCACCAGACCATGGGCAGACGCGATGTTGATGATCCGGCCCCACCCGCTTTTTTGCATGGCCGGCAACACCGCAGCACTGGTGTAAAATGCGGCCGACAAATTGACTGCGATGACGGCTTCCCATTTTTCGGGCGGGAAATCTTCCACCCGGTCCACGTGTTGAATGCCCGCGTTGTTTACCAAAATGTCCACGGCGCCGATGTCTTTGAACATCGCCGCAATGGCATCCGCATCGCGCAAGTCTGCATCGGCGTGGCTGGCGTCAGGACCAATGGACGCCAAGGCATCGGCAATTTGTTCCGCGGTGCCGAAGCCGTTCACCACCACTTTGGCCCCGGCAGCCCCCAGCCCTTGGGCGATGCCCAATCCAATGCCGCTTGTCCCGCCGGTTACAACGGCCGTTTTGCCTGTCAAATCCATGGAAGATCCCCTTGATGCTGCATGTGAACTATCACCCCCGCCAGGTGATTGTGCAAGTGCAGCATCACTTTGCCATGGCACCAGCCCTTCTGCCACGATAGGTCGGTTCCATGGTGCGTCCAATTCCCCCCATTGCTTTGATTTTTCTGCTGTGGACGGCAGGTTTGATGGCTGGCATGCAATTTGGAAAAATTGCCGTGCCCTTGGCAGAATTTCGTGCGCTTTATCCCCATGTCGGCGATTCCATCGGGTGGTTGTTAAGCTTGGTCAGTCTGCTGGGCGCCATCTTTGGGGTGGTGGCCGGGGTCTTGGCCAGCACGTTGGGGATGCGCCGCGTCATGTTGGGCTGCTTGGTGATCGGCGGACTGCTGTCCCTGGTGCAAAGCAGTTTTCCAGGGTTCGGCGTATTCACAGCCACCCGGGTGGTGGAAGGGGTGTCGCACCTGGGCCTGGTGGTGGCCGCCCCCACTTTGATCGCAGAAACCGCCAACGATAAGTGGCGCGGCACAGCCATGGCTTTGTGGTCTTCCTTTTTCGCGGTGGCCTTTGCCTTGGTGGCTTGGTTCGGTGGGACCATCATCGCAACTGTGGGCTTGGGCGGGCTGTTCCAACTTCACGGGGTCGCAATGCTGGTGATTGCTGGGGCATTGGCTGTGACTTTGCCAGAACCCCAAATGCAGCGGCCGCCGTCGCAATCCATTGCGGCCACGTTCCGAAAGATCACGTCGGCTTATGCCCGGCCATCGGTTTTGTGGCCTGGGGTGGCTTGGCTTATCTATACCTTCACATTCCTGGCGTTGCTGACCGTCCTTCCCGAACAATTGCCACCCGATCAACGCGGGCCAGCGGGCACAGTAATGTCCTTGATCGGGATCATCACCTCCCTTTTGGTGCTGCCGCTTGTTTTGCAACGCGTGCCTGCCACGGTGGTGGTGTTGGCCGCATTTGCGGCGACAGCGGTGGTGATTGTGGTGGGCACGCCTTTGCCGTTGGTGGCACGGGCCGCGATGATCTTTGTGGTTTTGGGTTTGATCCAAGGCGGTGTCTTTGCCGCCGTGTCCCAAATCAACCGGACCGAATCTGATCGGGCCTTGGGCTTTGGCATCATGGCGCAAACAGGGAATCTGGGAAATCTATTGGGCACGCCAATTGTACTTGCCTTGGTCAGCGGCATCGGTTTGACGGGCATGTTCACGGTGGTGGTGGCGTTGTTTGCGGGGGCCACAGGTGTGCTTTGGGTTTTGGGACGCAAGTTCAACGCACAAGGGTGACGGATACCGCTTGTCAGGTCGCAATCGGTGCCGTATTTGCCCCCCGTCGTGCGCCGCACGGCCGTGTCGCCGCAACCATGTAAAAACGGGCAAACAAAAATGAAAAGCATCTTCCTTCCTGGCGTTATCGCCATGGCCGCAATCGTTGTGGCCTCTAACATCTTGGTCCAATTCTTCGTCGGCGACTGGCTGACTTGGGGGGCCTTCACTTATCCCTTCGCCTTTCTGGTCACCGACATCATGAACCGCGTTTACGGCCCATCTGCGGCACGGCGCGTGATCTTTGTGGGCTTTGTGGTGGGCATTCTGTGTTCGCTGATCGGCACCCAGATCAATGTACAAATCGCCCCAGAGTTCGCAGCCCCAGCGGTCACACTGCGCATCGCCATCGGGTCCGCCACCGCATTTCTTGTGGCCCAGTTGATCGACGTTTTGGTGTTCGACAAACTGCGCGGCGGCGGTTGGTGGCGTGCACCGCTTGTATCTACCTTCGTTGGATCCACGGTGGATACTGCATTGTTCTTCACCATCGCCTTTTCCGGCGCATTGACGGGGCTTTTGGGCACGGATCACAACATTGATTTCTTCAATGAAATTGTGGCCACGCCGTTCGGTACAGACCTGGCACGGTGGATCGGAACCGCCGGCGTGGACTGGTGCGTGAAGATCGCCATCGCCGTGATCGCGCTGGTGCCCTTCCGCCTAGTTGTAGGGGCATTGGCCCAGCGCACCACAGAATATCGTTGACAGATGCAAATGGATCGGCATCCTGAAAGCATATTTCAACAGCTGAAAGGAGGTGATCCAGTGTCAAGAAAGGTATTGGAGAGAGGTGTCGTAACAGGTTTTGGAGGAGCTCTCTAAGGCAGCCCTTTTTGGGTAACTTCTGAACTTGGGCGAAGGTCCCTAAACGACCCCGCCTCCCTAAACGCTTTCGACGGGCCGTCTTATCTGGGCGGCCCGTTTTCTTTGTGCCATGATGGACCCATGTTGCGCGTCAATGACGATATCACCATCGAAGATTGGGAACTGACGGAATCCTTCACCCGGTCCAGCGGACCCGGGGGACAGAACGTCAACAAAGTGTCTACTGCGGTGGAATTGCGGTTTGAAGCGCAACGCAGTCCGAACCTTCCTGCATTTGTGAAGACCCGGCTGCGCAAGCTTGCGGGTCGAAAGTGGACGTTGGATGGCGCCTTGATCTTGCGGGTGGAAGACACGCGCAGCCAGGCCCGCAATCGCGACATCGCCCGCGACCGTTTGAAAGACCTTGTCTTGAAGGCCACAGAACGCCCGAAACGCCGCATCGCCACAAAACCCACCTGGGGGTCGCAGAAACGCCGCTTGGCTGCCAAGGCACAAAGGGGCGAAGTGAAATCCCTGCGCGGAAAGGTCCAAACCGATGACTGATTTACTGGCCCGGCGCGCCGCCGTTTTGGGACCCAATATGCCGACATTCTATACCAAGCCTTTGCATCTGGTGCGGGGCCAAGGGGTGCACGTTTGGGATGCCGATGGGCGGCAATATTTGGACTGTTACAACAATGTGCCCCATGTGGGGCATTGCCATCCCAAAGTGGTGGACGCCGTGGCAAGCCAAGCCGCGACTTTGAACACCCACACCCGGTATCTGCATGAAGGGATTGTAACCTATGCCGAACGGCTGACCGCGAAATTTGACCACGATTTGGATCAATTGATCATGGTCTGCACCGGGTCCGAAGCGAATGACATTGCCATCCGTATGGCCCACGCGGTGACCGGCAAGGTCGGCATCATTTCCACCGACAACACGTACCATGGCAACACCCATTTGGTGACACAACTGTCCAGCCGCAAACCCCCCATCGGCGGGTACGCCCCATTCGTGAAGCGCGTGCCGTCGCCGGACACACTGCGGCCATTGGGGGGATCTTTGGCCGCCCAAGGCCAAGCCTTCGCGGCCAGTGTGCAAGACGCCATCGATGCCTTGGTGGCAGAAGGCCACGGGTTTGCTGGGTTCATGTTTTGCCCGGTGTTTGCAAACGAAGGCCTGCATGATCTGGATCCAGCTTTTCTTCAGCCTGTGGCACAGGTGGTGCGCAAAGCGGGCGGATTGCTTTTGTGCGACGAAGTGCAACCCGGATTTGGACGGTGCGGCAGTCACTGGTGGGGCCATGATCGCATGAACATCGCGCCGGACGTGGTCACATTGGGCAAGCCCATGGGAAATGGCCACCCCGTGGCCGCCGTGGTGACCCGGCCCGATGTTATGGCCGCGTTCAGGAACGCCTTTGGGTATTTTAACACCTTTGGCGGCAACCCGGTCAGCTGCGCTGCGGCCAGTGCTGTTTTGGATATTATCGAAGACGAAGGCTTGGTGGAAAATGCGTTTCAATCCGGGCGGGCGTTGACCGAAAACCTGGCGTCCCTGAACCATCCCGTTGTGGCCAGTGTCCGCGGGACAGGGCTGTTCGTGGCGCTGGAGGTGGAACGCGACGGCGTTCCGGCCACAGACGTGGCCGCCACCATTGTGGAAGGTATGAAAGACGCAGGCGTTTTGATGGGGCGCACCGGCCGCCATGGGAACACGCTGAAGTTTCGCCCACCTTTGCCCTTTTCAAAGGACCACGCCGCCCAGGTTGCACAAACCTTGGACACGGTGCTGAGGGGACTGCCATGACGCCCGCTGATCACGCTGCGCGCCGATGGGGGGGCACGGTGCATCGATTGATCAGCCACCGCGAAAACGCCGTTTACGAAATGCGGTTGCCAGACGGATCGAAAGCGGCATTGCGGCATCACCGACCAGGGTATCAAAGTCTTGCCAGCATCGCCGATGAATTGGCGTGGACTGCGGGTCTGGCCGACCAAGGATTTCCGTGCCCCCGACCCTTGACCACGGACAGCGATGATCTTCTGGCAACAGAAGATGGGCAGGTGTTTTCTGCGGTAACATGGCTGGATGGCACCCCGCTTGCTGCGCAAAATCTGCACGACGCGCAACGCCAGTCCACATTTGCGGCTTTGGGACGGTTGCTGTCTGACTTGCACCGGCTGACCCAAGGGATGGGCAATATTGGCGCCGCCCGTCCGTCCTGGGATTTGGATGGGTTAACGGGCCCCGATCCACTGTGGGGCCGATTTTGGGACACACCACCCACGAACGATCCCCGGCGTCAAAAATTGGCAGCCGCGCGGGACACGGCGCGCGACTGGCTGAAGGGGCTGAAAAGCCCAGTACAGTGTCTGATTCACGCGGATGCCTTGGCAGAAAACATCTTGGGAACGCCCGAAAGTCTTTGGCTGATTGATTTCGACGACTGCGGGCACGGCTATGCTTTGTACGACCTGGGGGTGGCACTGACCCAGCATTGGGATCAGCCATATTTGCCCGATATCGCGGCTGCCCTGGTGGACGGATACGGCGCAAACGTGTCCCCAGATGATCTATACAAATTCATGACGCTGCGGTGCTTGGCGTCCGCAGGATGGGTGCAAGGGCGGATGGCGGCCGATGATCCAAGAACCCAAACCTATGTCGATCGTGCAGTGGCCTGTGCCGAACGCCACTTCGGCGTGTAGTGTCAGACCACCACAGCTTGTTCGTCTTGGTCGCCCACGCCGAACACGCGCTTATACCGGTCGATTTCGGCTTGCGGCCCCATTGCCTTGCGCGGGTTGTCAGACAATTTGACTGTGGGCCGTCCATTGGCAGAAACAGCTTTGCACACCAATGAAAACGGGGCCAAGGCATCATCCGCCACCAACCCGCGAAAATCGTTGGTCAGCAAAGTGCCCCACCCAAATGAAATCCGGCACTTTCCAGCGAATTGGGTCTGCAACTCTGCTATCTTGTCCACATCCAGCCCGTCAGAAAAGATGACAAGCTTTTGCGTCGGGTCTTCTCCACGGGCTTTCCACCAGGCGATGGCCTTTTCCGCCCCTGTGGCGGGATCGCCTGAATCGATGCGAATGCCCGTCCATTCGGTCAACCAATCCGGTGCCTTTTCCAAAAATCCTTCGGTGCCATAGGTATCGGGCAGGATGATGCGCAAGTTGCCGTCGTGTTCATCGTGCCAATCTGACAGCACGTCATAGGGGGCTTGGGCCAGCGCGGCATCCGTTTCGGCCAATGCAGAATACACCATGGGCATTTCATGGGCGTTGGTGCCGATGGCTTCCAGGTCGCGGTTCTTGGCGATCAAACAGTTGGATGTGCCAACAAACTTGTCCCCCAAACCTTCGCACATGGCCTGTACCGCCCAGTCCTGCCACAAGAACGAATGCCGCCGCCGTGTGCCGAAATCTGCCAAACGCAATCCATCCACATCGCGCAAGTGTTCCACCTTTTCCCAAAGCTTGGTCATGGCGCGTGCGTACAGCACCTGAAGTTCAAACTTGCCCATGGTCTTCAAAACAGCCCGGCCGCGCAATTCCATCAAGACCGACAGGGCCGGAATTTCCCACAACATGACTTCAGGCCATGCGCCTTGAAACGTCAGTTCGTACTGGCCGTCGCGTTTTTCCAGATGGTATTCCGGCAACCGCAGGTTTTCGAACCAGTCCATGAATTGCGGCGTAAACATTTGGCGCTTGCCATAAAACGTATTGCCCCGCATCCACGTGCTTTCACCGCGCGACAGCGACAAACTGCGGATATGGTCCAGTTGTTCGCGCAGTTCCCCTTCGTCGATCAGGTCTGCAAGTGGGATGTGCTTGGACCGGTTGATCAGGCTGAAAGTCACCTGCGTGTCTGGCTTGTTTCGAAACACTGACTGACACATCAGAAGTTTGTAAAAATCAGTGTCTATCAAGGACCGAACGATGGGATCGATCTTCCATTTATGGTTCCAAACCCGGGTTGCGATATCCATCATCACACCAACTCCACGCCTGCAGACTTCATTCCGGCCAAGGCCGCGTCCAGCGATCCATCGAAATCAATGGCCCGGCACAGGTCGGTTTGGACAGTGACTTTGAACCCCAAATTGGCGGCATCCACTGCGGAAAAGTTCACGCAAAAATCCGTGGCCAATCCAACCAGTGTCAAGTCATCAATGCCCCGGGTGTGCAGGTATCCTTCCAAGCCCGTCGGTGTGGTTTTATCATTTTCAAAGAACGCGGAATAACTGTCGATGGCGGGGTTGTATCCTTTGCGCACAATCAGGTCGGCACGGTGGGTGTCCAAGTCAGTATGAAACTGCGCGCCTTGGGTTCCCTGAACGCAGTGATCGGGCCACAGCACCTGCGGGCCATAGGGCATGTCGATCATCGACATCGGGTCTGCATCATGGCTGCTGGCAAAGGACGAATGCCCCGCAGGGTGCCAATCTTGGGTCAAAACAACCGCGTCAAAGCGATTCATCAAGGCGTTAATGGCGGGCACGATCGTGTCCCCCCCGGGCACGGCCAGCGCCCCCCCAGGGCAGAAGTCATTTTGCACGTCGATCACGATCAGGGCGTTCATCGGACCCTCCATTGGTTCGCGGCGAACATGGCGCTTGGGGGATTGCAGGTCAACCAATGGGCGCGATAGATACGCGGCATGTTCACCGTGTCAGCCCTGTACCACTTTACCCGCTTTGACGATCCGGGTGCCCTGCAGGGGCCAATCCAAAGTTTGTGCGTCCATGAAGGCATCAAGGGCACAATCCTTCTGGCGCGCGAAGGCATCAATGGCACGGTGGCGGGCCCGCGTCCTGGCATTGAACGGCTTTGGGCGCATATCGCGGCATTGCCTGGCTGCGCGGGGTTTGAACACAAAGAAAGCACAGCATCAGCCATGCCATTCAAAAAGATGAAGGTTCGGTTGAAAAAAGAGATCGTGACCATGGGGCAGCCGAACGTGGACCCCATGACAGGCACTGGGCACTATGTTGAACCTTCGGAATGGAACGCGTTGATCCAGGCACCTGACGTCGTGGTTATTGACACCCGCAATGACTACGAAGTGGGGATTGGCACCTTTGACGGGGCGATTGATCCCAAGACCAAAACCTTTCGCGATTTTCCCAAGTGGTGGGAAGACAACAAGGATCGGTTTCACAACAAGCGCGTGGCGATGTTTTGCACCGGTGGCATTCGGTGCGAAAAATCCACCAATTTTCTGATCGGCCAAGGCGTGGAAGACGTGTACCATCTGAAGGGCGGCATCTTGAAATACCTGGAAGAGGTCCGCGAAGAAGACAGCACCTGGAACGGTGAATGTTTCGTGTTCGACAATCGGGTCAGCGTGGGGCACGGGCTTGTGGAAGGCAGTTATGACCAGTGCTTTGCCTGCCGCCGCCCAATTACAGAAGCCGACAAAGCGCGCCCTGAATACAGGCAAGGCGTGCAATGTCATCAATGCATCGCGGAATACACAGATGAAGATCGCGCGCGGTTCAGTGAACGGCAGCGGCAAATCGATTCTGGGGAATTGACCCCAAGCTGAGATAGAGAATCCTTGCAAGGCCCCATGGCCGCGTCCATGCTTGGCCGACACAGACGTCTTGCAGGGGGGGAAGACACAATGCCCAAATTTCTTTTAGCGTTCCACGGCGGCACGATACCCGAAGATCAAGCCGCCATCGACGAAACCATGGCCGCTTGGGGGGCGTGGTACGGATCCATTGGGGACGATGTCGTGGACGGCGGTGCACCGGTGGCCAAGTCTTACACAGTGTCGGGCAGTGGCACCGAAGACAACGGCGGGGCCAACCCCATCAGCGGGTACTGCGTGATCCAAGCGGCGGACTATGACGCGGCCATAAAGATCGCAGGACGAAATCCGATGGTGACCACCAAAACCGGGTCCGTGGAAGTCGCACAATTCGTCGACATGTAGGCCTGTCACCAGGCGAGGATTTCACGGAATCATGGCAGCGGCGCAGCGCTTGGGTGCCGGGGCATCGGGGCCAGTTGCGGCGCATCCATGATGTAATCGGCGGCCCGTGCCGCCATCATCTGTGTTGGTGCGTTTAGATTGCCGCTGGGAATCATCGCCATGGTGGACGCGTCCACAACCCGCAATCCATTTGTCCCGCGCACCCGGAATTGGTCATCCACCACGGCCATCTCATCGTGCCCCATTTTGCACGTGCCGCAGGGGTGAAAATCAGTCTCTACATTGGCATTTACCCAGGCAGCTATGTCCGCATCCGTGCGCACGTCCGGTCCTGGATTGATCGCCGCGCCGCGCAATCCGTCGAAGGCATTTTGCGCCACAAGATCACGCGCCTTCTTCACACCTTCCACCATTTCCTGCAGATCGGTCGGATCTTGGAAATAGTTGAACTGCAATCGCGGGTGGTCGGCGGGGTCAGCGGATTTTAACGTAATCTGGCCACGGCTGCGGGGCCGCAACACATCGATGTGAATGGCAAACGCCTGGCTGAGGGAAATGCGATTGCCGGTATATTCGAAACCCACCGGCCCGAAATGGTACTGCAAATTGCCGTATGGCACGTGGTCATTGCTTCGGATCAAGCCGCCCACTTCCCAAATGTTGGACGCGGCGATTCCGTCGCGGAAAAACACCCACCGCGCCCCTGCTTTCAGTTTGTTCAAGGGCTGGTCCACGCGGTGGATGGGAAATTGCTTTTGGCACGCAAATTGCAAAATGACGTTGGCGTGGTCCATCAAGTTTTGCCCCACACCAGGCAAATGGTGCACAGGGTCGATACCGTGTTGCGCCAAGTGGTCGGCAGGACCCACACCCGACAGCATCAACAGCTGGGGTGAATTTATGGCACCGCCTGACAGAATAATTTCTGGGGCGGCGATGTCTTGGGCCTGTCCGTTTATCAGGACCCGCACGCCCCTGGCTGTCAGACCGTCAAACAAAACGCGCTGCACTGCCGCGTTCGGGATTAACGTCACATTCCCGCGCTTCAACGCCGGGCGCAGATGGGCAACCGCAGCGCTGCACCGACGGCCGTGGCGGCGGGTGGCATCCAAACGGCCCACACCTTCGGGATTGGCCCCACTGGGATCATCTGTGGTGCCTTGCCCTGCTTGGGACGCCCCTTCGATGAAAGCATCGTACAATGGGTTGTCGTATTGGCCTTTGGACGTGCCCAAAAAGCCTTCTGTGCCACGCCAATGGTCGCCCCCTTGGGCATAATTTTCGCCCGCCTTGAAATAGGGAAGAACGTTTTCGTATCGCCAATCCGTCAGGCCATGATCATCTGCCCAAGCATCGTAATCCGACGGATGCCCCCGCATATAGACCATGGAATTTATGGACGAACTGCCCCCCACAACTTTGCCGCGCGGCATGAACACTTGGCGATTGTGGCCCGCCGGTTCTGGGTCTGTCCAATAGTTCCAGTTCAGTCCGGGCTTTTGCCAAACCGCATGCACGCCGGCTGGAATATGGATCATCAAATCGCGGTCGGGTGGCCCAGCTTCCAAGACAAGAATGCGGTTCGATGGATACTGCGACAGCTTGTTGGCCAGAACGCAACCGGCAGACCCCGCGCCGACGATAATGTGGGTAAAATCTTGCGCGGGTCGCTTGGTCAAAAATCCAAATTCTCAACACTTAGTGCGTTTTGCTGAATGAATTCACGGCGCGGTTCCACGACGTCGCCCATCAGCTTGGTGAAGATGTCGTCCGCTTCGGCCACATCGTCGATCCGCACTTGCAACAGGGTCCGGGCATCCGGGTCCAAGGTGGTTTCCCAAAGCTGATCCGGGTTCATTTCCCCCAATCCTTTGTATCGCTGCAACGTGTTGCCCTTTTCGCCTTCTTCAAGGATCGCTTCCAAAAGCGACAGCGGGCCATAAATTACTGTGGACCGGTCCTTGCGCACCAGCGTTGCGGGGGCGGCATACACTTCTTGCAAAGACTGGGTGAATGACCCTGTGCGGTTGGCTTCCCCGGATCGCAGCATTCGCCCGTCCAGGGTCCGCACCTCTTCCACGCCGCGCAGGATGCGGGCCAGGCGAATGCCCTTGTCTTGGGTGATGCGGCCTTGCCATCCCTTTTCGTATTCCAGGGCGATCAAGTCCAAACGGCTGGCCACTTTGTTCGCCACGCCCTGCAAATCCGCATCCACGGCCCCGCGCACAAATGCGCCTGCAATCGCGGCCTGTTCCAAAATATGACGCGGGTAGTGGGTTGGGAACGCGTCCAAAACGCGCTTCAATTGGCGAGCTTCGTTCACGACGCGCTTCAGGTCCATGCCCGACATTTCAGACCCGTCTGCCAAGCGCAGGATTGCACCTTCCACGCCCTGTTCCACCAGGTAATCGTCCATCGCGGCTTGGTCTTTCAAGTACACTTCGGACCGCCCACGGGACACTTTGTACAGCGGCGGCTGCGCGATATAGATGTGGCCGTTTTCGATCAATTCGGGCATTTGCCGGAAGAAGAAAGTCAGCAGCAACGTGCGGATGTGCGCACCGTCCACGTCTGCGTCTGTCATGATGACAATCTTGTGGTACCGCAGTTTGCTGATGTCGAATTCGTCCCGTCCGATGCCCGTGCCCAAAGCCATGACCAAATTGCCAATTTCCTGAGAGCTGAGCATTCGGTCAAACCGGGCCCGTTCCACGTTCAGAATTTTGCCCTTCAATGGCAGAATGGCCTGCGTGCTGCGGTCACGTCCGGTTTGGGCGGACCCACCAGCGGAATCCCCTTCCACCAGAAACACTTCGGTTTTGGACGGGTCTTTTTCCGAACAGTCCTTCAACTTGCCAGCCAGGAAGTTCACGTCCATCGCGGTTTTGCGGCGGGTCAATTCGCGGGCTTTGCGGGCGGCTTCGCGGGCCAAGGCGGCTTCGACGATTTTGCCGACAACTTGCTTGGCGATGGCTGGGTTTTCTTCAAACCATTCCGACAGCTTTTCCCCCACCAGGCCTTCAACAGCCGGTCGCACCTCAGAGGACACCAATTTGTCTTTGGTCTGACTGCTGAACTTCGGGTCCGGCACTTTCACAGACAGCACACAGGTCAGCCCTTCGCGGGCGTCATCCCCAGTGAAGCTGACCTTTTCCTTTTTCGCGATCCCGCTGTCTTGGGCGTATTTCGTGATGGTGCGCGTCAAAGCCCCGCGGAACCCCGCCATGTGGGTGCCGCCGTCACGTTGTGGGATGTTGTTGGTGAAGGGCAGGACGTTTTCATGATAGCTGTCGTTCCACCACATGGCCACTTCAACGCCGATTTCATCGCGTTCCCCGTGCACGAAAATCGGTTCCGGCATGATTGAGGTTTTGGACCGGTCCAGGTATTTCACAAACTCTTTCACGCCGCCGTCATAGAACAGTTCTGTCTTCAAGGGTTCCGCCGGGCGCAAATCTTCCAAAATGATCCGAACGCCCGAATTCAGGAACGCCAATTCGCGCAGGCGTTTTTCCAAAGTGTCGAACGAATAGTCCAGGTTGCTGAACGTGTCAGTGGACGCCAGGAACCGCACTTCCGTGCCAGTTTCATCGGTGTCGCCAATCACCTTCAGGTGTTCTGCGGTTTCGCCGTGTTCGAACCGGGCCACGTGCACTTTGCCATCGCGCCAAACCTTCAGTTCCAACCAGACAGACAGGGCGTTCACCACCGACACGCCCACCCCGTGCAAACCGCCCGATACCTTGTAGGAATTGCTGTCAAATTTCCCACCCGCGTGCAGCTGGGTCATAATGACTTCGGCGGCGGAAACACCTTCTTCTTCATGGATGCCGACGGGAATGCCACGGCCATTGTCGCGCACGGAAACGCTGTCATCGGCGTGGATGGTGACTTTCACATAGTCCGCATGACCCGCCAATGCTTCATCAATGCCGTTGTCCACGACTTCATACACCATGTGGTGCAAGCCCGAGCCATCATCGGTATCCCCGATATACATCCCAGGCCGCTTGCGTACGGCTTCTAACCCTTTGAGAACCTTAATAGAATCCGCGCCATATTCTTCGGGGGATTGATCCTGCTCTGCCATGGTTGTGACCTTTGCCTATTTGCACAAGGTATAGAGATTTTTGGGGTCAATGTCACGCAATCTGCACAATATCCTGTGGCCAACGGTGCAAACTTGTCGCGTTCAGAATCGTCGTTGAAATTTGGTCTTCCCGCAAACTTTATGCTTAGGTGAATGGGATCACCGCCCCAGCCAAGATCAACAAAATGCCAGCAGTGATATTGGTGCGCCTGACCGCTTCTGGCGTTTGCAGAAACGCCCGGATGCGTTCCACAAAAATTGCCAAAGTCAGGTTGCCCAACAAGGGCACCACAAAGCTGAGCGCGCATATCGCCACGATGTCCACCCAAGTGAAGCTTTGGATATCAAAGAACGACGGCATCAAAGCAATATAGAACAAACTGGCTTTGGGGTTTGCTGTCACTGCCAACAACCCAGCAATGAACCCCGCCCACATGCCGGGACGGGTCAGCGTGCTGTCAGTGGTTAAAATCTTGTCGGCGTATCGTACGACCCCAAGGCCCATCAGCACCAATATCCCGCCCGCGGCCCAACGCAGGGCCACCAATATGTCTGGCTGGGTGGACACCACGGCAGACAGCCCCAAGATCACCACCAAAGGCCACAAGATATCCCCCAGGGCCACACCAAGGGCCAATGGCCAGGCCCCATTGAACCCGCCCGACAAGGCCCGCGCGATCATCGCCAACCATACGGGGCCCGGGGTGATGAACAAAACAAACAACGCAATCCCATATGCGCTGAGCTGCAGAAACGTGATGGTCATGACAAGGGAACTTCGGTTGCTTTGGATCGACCGGCGTCCTCTAACACCTCGAACGCGCGGGCACGATCCCCCAATTCTGCGAACAATTCAGGGCCTGTGCCCGTCATCCAGGCTTGGGCCCCCAAGGCACAAATCTCGTCATACAAGGCGGCACGGCGGCCTGCGTCCAAGTGTGCGGCCACTTCGTCCAACAACAACACAGGCGGCGCGCCGGTTTGATCCTTCAGCGCCCGGCCATTGGCCAAGATCAAAGAAATCAGCAGCGCCTTTTGTTCCCCAGTGGAACTGTCTTTGGCGGGCACATCTTTTGCCGCAAACACGCCGAACACATCGTCCCGGTGTGGGCCCAACAATGTGCGCCCTGCCGCCAGATCCCGGCCCCGCCCGTCCGCCAAAGCAGCGGCCAAATCATCGGGGTCTGCCAAGTGCACATCGTCTGCGTGGGACAGGGTCAACGCAGCGGTGGGAAAAGATGTTTCCGCTTGGTCTTGGGCCGCGTGAAGAAATGCCAAGGTGGACGCACGGGCCGCCCAAATCTTGACGCCAGCTTCGGCCATTTGCCCTTCGATGGCTTTGTACCAGTGGGCGTCCTGCACCTGGTCTTTCAGCAACCGATTGCGTTGGCGCATGGCCTTTTCATAAGTCAGGACCTGTTCAGCGTGACCTGGGTCAAACGACAACGTCATACGGTCCAAAAACCGGCGGCGGCCATCGGCGCCTTCGATCCACAAACGATCCATGGCGGGGATCAACCATATGACCCGGGCAATCCGGCCCAGGGCGATTTGCGTCGCAGATTTGCCGTCAATTTTGACCTGCCGGGCAGCGCCATTGTCCGACCAAGTTTCCACTTCGTGGGTCTGTCCCAGCGACGTCAGCTGGGCGGTGACTTTCCACCCCAAAGCTTCCGGCCTGCGCACGATGTCTTCTGCACTTGCCCGGCGCAGCCCACGGCCGGGGGACAAAAGCGACACGGCCTCAAGTATATTGGTCTTGCCCGCGCCGTTTGGCCCGAACAGTGCCACGGGCCGTTGGTCGCATTCGATGCGGGCAACGTGGTGGGATCGGAAATGCGAAAGCGTCAGATGGGTGGCGAACAGCCCCGACAAAACGCTGCCTTAGACACGCATCGGCATCACGACATAGACCGCCGTGGTGTCATTGCCTTCGCGCATCAACGTGGGATCACCCGCGCTGTTGAACATGAACACAGCATTTTCGCGGTCCACTTGGCTGGCAATTTCCAGCAGGTATTTCGCGTTAAACCCAATGTCCAATTTTTCGTCACCGTAAGCGACGGCCAATTCTTCTTCCGCTGCGCCGCTGTCAGGCGCATTGACGGACAAGATCAACCGGTCTTCGTCCAACGACATTTTCACCGCACGGGACCGTTCTGACGATACCGTGGCAACCCGGTCCACCGCTTTGGCAAATTCGGCGGCGTCCACTTCCAAGCGCTTGGTGTTGCCCGAAGGAATGACCCGCGTGTAATCGGGAAAGGTCCCGTCAATTACCTTAGAGGTCAGGGTCACATCCGGCGTCGCAAACCGCACTTTGGTTTCAGACACGGACACAGCGATCTGCGCGTCGTCGTCATCCAGCAATTTGCGCAACTCTGCCACTGTTTTGCGGGGCACAATCACGCCTGGCATATCTGTGGCATTGGCGGGCAAGTCAGCGTCGATCCGGGCCAAGCGGTGGCCATCTGTAGCCACACACCGCAGCACCTTGCCGCCGTCAACGTCGGACACATGCATGTAAACGCCGTTCAGATAGTACCGCGTTTCTTCCGTCGAAATGGCGAATTTGGACTTGTCGAACAGCCGACGCAGAACCGCCGCACCTGCGGAAAAATTGGCGCTGTATTCGCCAGACGTCATGATGGGGAAGTCTTCTTTGGGCAGCGTGGCCAACGAAAAGTTGGATCGCCCCGCTTCCACGGTCAATCGCCCAGACGCGCCATCGTCGGTCAGGGTGACCAAGGCCCCATCGGGCAGTTTGCGTACGATTTCATGCAAGGTCACAGCGCTGACTGTGGTGGCCCCGGCACGTTCCACAGTGGCGTCCGTTCGGTCCAACACTTCAACATCCAGGTCCGTGGCGCGGAAGGTGGCTTGGCTGCCTTCTGCTTCGATCAGCACATTGGCCAAAATCGGGATGGTATTGCGGCGCTCCACCACAGATTGGGCCTGCGAGACCGCTTTCAAAAGGGAGGCACGTTCAATCGACAGTTTCATCGCCCATCTCCGAGGTTCAATCTTGGAGGGAGAACCGTAAAGACTTTCCGACCCAAGGCAAGCCCCGCAGGGTCAGAAACGATCAGCCTTCAAGGGCACGGCGCAACATTTGGATGTCTTCGGCGATTTGATGATCTTTGTCCTTCAAATCTTCGATGCGACGCACCCCGTGCATGACCGTGGTGTGGTCCCGTCCGCCGAAGCGTCGCCCGATTTCTGGCAGCGATCGTGTGGTCATCTGTTTGCAAAGATACATGGCGATTTGCCGGGGGCGTGCGAAGTTGCGAAGACGCTTTGGGCCCAGCATGTCCGACAGCCGGATGTTGTAATGGTCACTGACCTTGCGCTGGATTTCTTCAACGGTCACCTTGCGATCAGACGCCCGCAAGATATCGGACAAACAGTCTTTGGTCAGATCGATGGTGATTTCGCGATCCACCAACGATGCAAAGGCAAACAAGCGTGTCAGCGCACCTTCCAAAATACGCACATTGGATGAAATCCGGTGCGCCAAGAATTCCACCACGTCACGGCCAATCTCTATGCCGGGATAGGATTCTTGATACATCTCTATCTTCGACTGCAGAATGCCCAACCGCAGTTCGTACGTTGTGGGGTGCAGGTCCACCACCAAGCCGCACTGCAGGCGGCTGGCGATCCGATCTTCCAGGTCCTTAATTTCGCCCGGCGCACGGTCAGCGGAAATGATGATCTGCTTGTTTTGATCCACCAAGGCATTGAAGGTATGAAAGAATTCTTCCTGGGTGCTGTCTTTGCCAGCGATGAACTGCACGTCGTCCACCATCAACACATCGACGCTGCGGAACAGTTCTTTGAAATCCATCATTTTGCGTTCGCGCAGCGCTTGAACGAAACGGTACATGAACTGTTCGGCAGACAGGTACATGACGTTGATATCAGGTTGGCGCTGGCCCAGGTCCCACGCGATGGCGTGCATCAGGTGCGTTTTACCCAGGCCGACGCCGCCATAAAGAAACAGCGGATTAAAGGTGACACCGCGGCCTTCGGCGACGCGTTTGGCCGCCGCGTGGGCCAGTTCATTGGGCTTGCCCACCACGAAATTTTCAAACGTGAACCGTGCGTCCAGCTTTGCCCCTTGCAACCCAGTTTCCCCGGCCGTTTTCTTTGCAGGCAGATCTTGGTTCAAGGGCGCGGACGCCACGGTGCGGTCATCCATCAAACGAAACGCAATGCGGCTGGCAGGCATGCCGGCACCGTTCAAACTGTCCAAGATCGCTTCACCGAAGTTTTGGCGCACATAGTTGCCGAAAAAGCTGGTGGGCACGCCGAAGGTGGCAACTGTGTTTTGGACGCCGCGGAAATCCATGGGTTCGATCCATGTCGCAAAATTATTTTTGCCCAGAACAGTGTTCAGTTTTTGGGAAGCAGATTCCCAAGCCACATCGGTCATTTCATTTTCTTTCGTAGGGGCGCGCCGCAACCAAACGCTTTACCCAACCCAATACTGTACGCTGGCCATCGGCAGGCCCAGGGCTTCGCACAACCATAGGCTGAACACGAAAGCGGAAAACTGATTTTTCCGAACCGAAAACAACCCCACATACTGGCTTTCGGTCTATTTCCCCAGGAGCATTTGGTGACTCGCTGAAACAGATTTAACGCCCCGTTTCGAAGCGGTGCAACACCCCCTTTAATCTTGACATAAAGATTCCCGATTCTTCGATGCAAGAATCTCAAAAACCGCTGCCACAAACAAAAAAGGCTGCCCAAATGGACAGCCCCCTTCGTCAAGTTACGTTGGCTTACATCGCTTTGACACGCGCCGCCAAACGAGAAACTTTCCGCGATGCGGTATTTTTGTGGAAGATGCCTTTGGTGACGCCGCGCATCAGTTCAGGCTGTGCCGCGCGCAACGCAGCGCCTGCCGCATCCTTGTCGCCAGACGCAATGGCTTCTTCGACTTTGCGCAGGTATGTGCGGATGCGGGATTTGCGCGCTTTGTTGACTTCGGTGCGGCGTTCAATCTGACGCGCGCGTTTCTTTGCTTGGGGCGAATTTGCCATAGTGTGTGTCCTTCTATTCGATCCAACGCGGCGACCTGACGCCCAAACTTTGGGTCAGAACGAATAAAAGCCTGAAGGCGGGCCACACGCGCATGTCTTGGGGGCGTCTTACTGGGCTTGAGCCAGATTGCAAACTGATTCTTGGATCATTTGTCCTGAAACTTGGGTTTGCGTTTTTCCACGAAGGCTTTCATGCCTTCTTTCTGATCTTGCGTGGCGAACAAGGACAGGAAAGTGCGTCGTTCAAACCGCAGCCCTTCGGCCATGGTGGTTTCATAGGCGCGGTTCACAGCATCTTTTGCGGCCATCACAGCGATCTGGGATTTGCTGGCAATGGTGCGCGCAGCCGTCATGGCTTCGTCCATCAAGTCATCCGCCGGCACCACACGACTGACCAAACCAGATTGCAGCGCTTCGTCGGCATCCATCATGCGGCCGGTCAGGTTCATTTCCATGGACTTTGACTTGCCCACAAAGTGCGTCAGCCGTTGCGTGCCGCCGATCCCGGCAATAACGCCCAGGTTTATTTCGGGCTGACCAAACTTGGCGGTATCCGCGCACAGGATGAAATCGCACATCATCGCCAGTTCGCACCCGCCGCCCAAGGCGTATCCCGCCACAGCGGCAATCACTGGCTTGCGGGCGTGCAACAACGGGTTCAATTCTGCGCCGAACATGTCACTGGTGGTGACGTCAACGAACGACTTTTCCGCCATTTCTGTGATGTCGGCACCCGCCGCGAATGCTTTGGCATTGCCCGTCAAAATCATGCATCGCACAGCCGGGTCAGCTTCCGCATCAGATACAGCCCGGGACAATTCCGAAATCAACGTAGAGTTGAGTGCGTTCATCGCCTTGGGCCGGTTGAATGTGATCGTCGCAACGCCGTCGACAACGTCCACCAAAATCGTTTCATAGGCCATTGCACACCCCCATCATCATCGTGTTCCAGCCTGGATTTATCATCCAGGTCGGATGTTTGGAACTATCTTTGGCAGCGCGGGCAATAAAACGACGACCGCCCTGCCTGTACAATGCGGGCCACTGTGCTGTCGCAGCCATCAGTCACGCAGGACTGACCTTCGCGATCATAGACGCGGAAGGTGTGCTGGAAATACCCCAGTTCCCCGTCGGCTTGACGATAATCGCGCAGCGATGATCCACCGCTTTCGATCGCTTCTTCCAACACGGCACGAATGATGGGCACCAAACCAGCAACGCGCGGGGCCGCGATTTTGCCCGCAAGGCGCTTGGGCGAAATGCCTGCGCGAAACAGCGCCTCGCACACGTATATGTTGCCCAAGCCCGCAATGATCCGCTGATCCAGAAGGGCGGATTTGATGGGGGTCTTTTTGCCCGCCAGGGCCGCCACCAAGTATTCCGCGTGAAACCCATTGCCCAAGGGTTCGGGCCCCAGCTTGCGCAGCAAAAGATGGCTGTCTTGATCGGCTGTGGGAATAAGGTCCATCGCCCCGAAACGGCGCGGGTCATTGAACACCACCCGTGCCCCACCCACCATGTCAAACACCACGTGGTCGTGTTTTTGGGCCGCCACATGGTCGTGATAAAATCCCCCCAACGTGGCCCCAGTAATTTGAATGCGCCCAGACATGCCCAGATGAATCAACAACGTTTCGCCGCTGTCCAAATCCGCAAGGATGTATTTTGAACGCCGCCGCAATGCCGTCACACGCGTGCCTGCAATACGGGCCGCCATATTTTCAGGAAACGGCCAGCGCAGATCTGGGCGGTTCACCTGGACCGACGCAAAGACCTGATCACGAAAAACGGGGTCCAACCCGCGACGCACTGTCTCAACCTCTGGCAACTCGGGCATGGGATGACTTTCTTTCCTGACAGTTGCGATTGTAACGCGGGCTGGGCGGCCTATAACTGCACCAACGATTGAAAGGGCCATGACATGGCTGATGCTGACGATACCACCACCCATTTCGGATTTGAAACCGTTCCCGAACATGAAAAAGCAGGTCGGGTGCAAAACCTGTTTTCATCGGTGGCCAACAAATACGACGTCATGAACGATGTCATGAGCGTCGGAATACACCGCCTATGGAAAGAAGCCATGATGGATTGGCTGGCCCCGCGCCCTGGGCAACGGTTGTTGGACGTGGCCGGTGGGACCGGTGACATATCTTTCAAATTTCTGGACCGTGCGGGCCACGGCCATGCCACAGTTTTGGACCTGACAGAAGGCATGCTGGTGGAAGGACGCAAACGCGCTGAAGCCGCCAAAATGGCCGACAGCTTGGATTGGGTGACAGGCGACGCCATGGCGCTGCCGTTTCCCGATAACAGCTTTGATGTCTATACCGTCAGCTTTGGCATTCGGAACGTCACCCGCCCACAAGACGCCCTGAACGAGGCGTTCCGCGTTCTGCGCCCAGGCGGGCGGTTGATGGTGCTGGAATTCAGCCAGTTGCCCAACCCAATGATGCAGAAGGCGTACGATCTGTATTCGTTCAACGTGATCCCGCGAATGGGCCAGTTGGTGGCAGGCGACAGCGCCAGTTATCAGTACCTGGTGGAATCGATCCGCAACTTCCCAGACCAAGACACGTTCCTTGGCATGGTCAAAACCGCAGGCTTTGGGAACGCCACATACCGCAACTTGTCCATGGGAATTGCCTGTCTGCATTCCGGTTGGAAGATCTGATCTTTGCGCGGCCCGCACAATATATTCCGCTTGGTGCGCATGGGCGCCACGCTTGAACGCACCGGGGCGATGAATGTGATCCTGGACGCCTATGACGCACCGTGGGCGTTGCGGGTGGTGGCCAAAGTTCTGGGATGGCCGTTTCAATGGTTGGGGTTCAAGGGCGATCCAAACATGCCCCCGGCCCCGCGGGCCTTAACCGCCCTTGGTCCGGCTTACATCAAGTTCGGGCAAATCTTGTCCACCCGCCCCGATGTCATCGGCGATGAACTGGCGCTGCAAATGCGTGTTCTGCAAGACAAGCTGCCGCCCTTTTCCTTGGCCGAAGCACGCAAGACCATCGAAACGGAATTGGACCGCCCGGTGGAAGAAATGTTCGCCGACCTGTCCGAACCCGTGGCCGCCGCATCCATCGCCCAAGTGCACAAGGCGACCTTGGTGGAAACCGGCGAACCCGTCGCCGTAAAGGTCCTGCGGCCCGGGATTGAACGGGCATTTCGCAAAGACATCGACGCGTTTTATGCCGCAGCACGGATCGTGGACACATTTGCCCCCGGCGCAAAAAGGCTGCGGCCCCTGGACGTGATCGAACACTTCGAAGGCGTGGTGTTGGGGGAATTGGACCTGCGGCTTGAAACATCTGCCGCGGCGGAATTTGCCGATAATATCGCAGACGACCCAGCCATTACGGTGCCCTTGGTGAAGTGGGCCTATTCTTCCAAACGGGTGATGACATTGGACTGGGCCGAAGGCTTGCCCGCAGGCGATGCTGATGCCATCGCAGCCGCGGGGCACGATCGGAAAACCCTGGGCGAAAACGTGTTGCGCATGTTTTTGACCCACGCATTGCGCGACGGGTATTTTCACGCCGATATGCACCAGGGCAATTTGAAAGTCCGCGCCGACGGCACCATCATCGCCTTTGATTTCGGGATCATGGGGCGGATCGATGAATACACCCGCCGCGTCTATGCCGAAATACTGTTCGGCTTTATCCGCCGCGATTACCAACGCGTCGCCGAAGTGCATTTCGAAGCCGGATACGTGCCGGCCCACAAGGATGTGGATGAATTCGCCCGGGCCTTGCGCGCAGTGGGGGACCCGATTTTCGGCATGGATGCCAGCCACATCAGCATGGGCCGCTTGCTGAGTTACTTGTTCGAGGTGACAGAAAAATTCGGCATGGAAACAAGGACAGAGCTGATCTTGCTGCAACGCACCATGGTGGTGGTGGAAGGCGTATCCCGCAGCCTGTATCCACAGATCAACATCTGGGAAGTGGCCCGACCGGTGGTGGAAGATTACATCAAAGAAAGCATCGGTCCCAAAGCCCTGGCCAAGGATTTGATCAAAACCGCGCGCATCTTGTCCCGGTTTGGCCCCGCCTTGCCCCAGATGGCCGAAGCCGCATTAATCCGCGCCCATAACCCCGAACCAGCAGATAAACCCCGCAAAGCGGTGGGCATATTGCCCGCAGCGGCCATCGCCACAGCAGCCGGTTTGGCCGGATATATCTTCGCCGCATTGTCCCATTAATTGGCAAGATTAGCGCGGTTTCACCGCCCAATTTTCCGGTGGCCAAAATGTTACGCTTTCCGCCCCCCGGTTTCCTGACGCAGCGTCGCTTATTGACCGATGAACCGTCAGATTTCTACACAAGATCAAATAATTACCCGCAAGGGAGGGGAGAACAATGAAAAAACTACTGTCATCAGTGGCCTTAATCGGCCTTGCAAGCGCAGCATCCGCCGGCGGTTTGGACCGGTCCGGGCAGAGCGTTGGCTTTGTGTTCGAAGATGGTCGCGTTGCCCAGCTCAGCTACGGCTCGATCAGCCCTGACGTCACTGGTGCTGGCAACCCACTTATTCCCGCGTTTGCCGCGTCGACTATGGGTCCGGCCGAAGACTACAATCAAATTGGCATGGCTGTGAAATGGGACGTCAATGAACAGCTGTCATTTGCTGTCATCTATGATCAGCCTTTTGGCGCGGACATCAACTACGGTCTTACGTCTGCCCCAGCTTACCACAATGGAACGGTTGGCACGACAGCACAGGTGGAATCCAGCGCGATCTCTGGTGTTTTGAATTACCAAGTGTCCGAACGCTTTTCCGTACATGGTGGCCTTCGCTACCAAACAGCTGAAGGCTTCATCCAGCTTGCAGGCGGGGCATTCGGTTCTTTGAGCGGGTACAGCTTGAACCTGGAGAAAGCCGCTGGGTTAGGCTTCATGGCTGGTGCAGCTTATGAGATTCCTGACATCGCCCTACGCGTGGCTTTGACCTATAACTCCGAGGTTGATCACGATTTGGCTTATTCAGAGGCAGCAGCTTTTGGTGGTGGAACCGGTACCACCACAGTTACAACCCCCGAATCTCTTAATTTGGAGTTCCAAACTGGTATTGCGAAAGACACGCTTTTGTTCGGTTCGGTGCGGTATGCCAAATGGGGCGACTTTGACGTGATCGCACCAACGCCAACAGCGATTTCTATGGCTGGCGGCGGCGGGCCAGTTGACTTGGCCAACCTGGGCAATTCGACATCCTACAGTCTTGGTGTTGGTCGTCGTTTGAACGACAATTGGGCGGTCAGCGCAGTTTTCGGCTATGAAGGGTCCGGCAGTGGCACGGTGTCACCACTTGCGCCGTCCAACGGCAGCAAGAGCTTGGGTCTGGCGGCGGTCTACACAATGGACGACGTGAGCATCACAGGTGGCGTGCGCTATGTTAAAGTCGGTGACGCAATTACCGACAACAACGTGGCGGTATTTGAAGACAACAGCGCCCTGGCAATCGGTGTTTCGGTCAAGTTCGGCTTCTAAACCCACCCAAAAAAATCCAACGAAAAACCCCGCCACGTGCGGGGTTTTTTCTTTTTAGAACAACGGCTTACACCTTTTCCTGCGTATGCTTCCGTAACTCCGCCCGGGCCACTTGGCGGCGGTGGACGGCGTCGGGGCCGTCGGCCAGGCGCAGGGTGCGCAGGTGGGTCCACATGGCGGCCAGGGGCGTGTCTTGGGAAATGCCCATGGCCCCGTGCAGTTGCACTGCTTCGTCGACGATGCGCAGGGCGACTTGGGGGGCCACGACCTTGATCTGGGAAATCCAGGGGGCGGCGGCGCGGGGGTCGCCTTGGTCCATCATCCAGGCGGTTTTCAGGCACAATAACCGCGCCTGTTCCAGGTCCATCCGTGCGGTCGCAATGGTATCAAAATTTCCACCAAGCTGTGCCAGCGGCTTGCCAAAGGCCACACGCGACAGCGACCGTTTGCACATCAATTCCAACGCCAGTTCCGCCTGACCGATGGCCCGCATGCAGTGGTGAATCCGGCCTGGGCCCAGGCGCCCTTGGGCAATTTCAAACCCGCGTCCTTCGCCCAACAACATCGCGTCCGCAGGCACCCGCACGTCCGTGAACCGTAGGTGCATGTGGCCGTGCGGCGCGTCGTCGTGGCCGTACACTTGCATGGGCCGCAGCTTTTCAATGCCCGGACTGGCAGCATCCACCACCACCATAGAATGGCGCTGATGTTTGGGGGCATCGTCGCCGCCCGTGCGCACCATCACGATATACACCGCGCAGCGCGGATCGCCTGCGCCCGTGGACCACCACTTTTCCCCGTTCAGCACATATTCATCGCCGTCCCGCACACAGGACATGGCGATGTTCGTTGCATCGGACGACGCCACATCTGGTTCCGTCATCAAGTAAGCTGACCGAATGGTTCCATCCATAAGCGGCTGTAACCATTGGGTTTTCATCGCGTCCGTGCCGTACTTGTGGAACACTTCCATGTTGCCGGTGTCGGGCGCGTTGCAATTGAACACCTCCGCCGCCAGCAGGGATTTCCCCAGTTCTTCCGCCAAGTATGCGTATTCGACGGTGGACAGTCCAAAGCCGCCTGACCCTTCGGTCAGCCAAAAATTCCACAGCCCCTGGGCCTTGGCCTTGTCTTTCAGGCCTTCCAAAATTTCGGTCATGCGGGGGGTGAATTGCCACCGGTCGCCAGTGTTCACTTCGCGGAAGTATTCGGGTTCCAGCGGGGTGATATCGTCGCGCACCATCTGGGCCACGCGGTCGCGAATGGCCGCCACACGCGGGGACAAACCCAAATTCATATCCATGGCCCATCCCCCGCTTTACAGCCCGTCCAGAAATGAAACAGACTTGGGGAATTGATGTCAACGCAACGGACCGCACGGCGACCGAATCGAAGGGGGTGAAAGATGCATAAGTTCGACCGAACGGTGCTGTCAGACTTTCTTAAGGCCCATATTCCATCCTTCACAGGTCTTTGCGACATCGAAAAATTTCACGACGGTCAATCTAACCCGACGTACCTGGTGACAGACACCGCAGGGCAGAAATCTGTGCTGCGGGCCAAGCCGCCAGGGCAACTTCTGAAATCCGCGCATGCCGTGGATCGGGAGTTTCGGGTCCTGCTTGCCCTGGACGGCAGCGACGTGCCGGTGCCCGAGGCAATTTTCTTGTCTGGGGACGAAACCCCCTTGGGCGCGCAGTTCTATGTCATGGGTCATGTGGACGGTCGGGTGTTTTGGGATCCTGCCCTGCCAGATACGGACCGGGGCTTTCGCACTGCTGCCTATGACGCGCAGTGCCGGGTACTGGCGGCGCTGCATTCGGTGGACCCGGCAGCGGTGGGGCTGGCGGGCTATGGCAAGCCGGGCAATTACTTCGCCCGCCAAGTGGCGCGCTGGTCTGATCAATACCGCGCCACGGTGGGGGACCCTGTGCCCGCCATGGACTGGGTGATGGGTTGGTTGGCCGAACACATGGTGGCGGACGATGGGCAGGCCGCCATCGTGCACGGCGATTTTCGGTTGGACAATCTGATGTTCGCCCAAGGTGGGGCGGATATCGTGGCGGTTTTGGATTGGGAACTGTCCACGCTGGGCCACCCGTTTGCGGACCTTGCGTATCAATGCATGGGCCTGCGGCTGCCGCGCGACAGCGTGATCAAAGGGCTGAAGGGGTTGGACCGTGCCGATTTGGGCATCCCGGCAGAGACGGACTATGTCGCGCAGTACTGCGATTTGCGGGGGATTGAAGCCCCCCAAGACTGGGCGTTTTACCTGGTGTTTTCATATTTCCGCCTGGCCGCGATTTTGCAGGGCGTGGTCTTTCGCGCCGCCAAAGGCAATGCGTCCAACCCCAAGGGCGTGGCCTTGATGCAAAAGGCCGTGCCGTTTTTGGCCGCCGAAGCCAAGGCCGTGGCGCAAGGCTGATCTGACACGGGGACCGCAGGCGGCGGTCAGATCGTCAGGTCCAAGCGCGGCTTCCAGAACGGGCGGAACAGTTCGATCTTGGGGCAGCGGTTCATCACCACTTGCAGGCCCGCGTCTTCTGCCAGTTTGGCGGCGCGGTCGTCATAAACGCCGATTTGACCCCACAGAACTTTGGCCCCGATGGCGATGGCTTTTTCGGCGATGGGGTACAGCTCTTCTTTGGGGCGGAACACGTCCACCATGTCGACGGGTTTGTCGATGTCTTCCAACGCGTGATACACCTTCAACCCACGGATTTCGTGCAGATTGGGGTTGGGGTTCACCGGCAGAATGTCATATCCGATCTCGCTCAGCTGGCGCAGCACGCCATAGCTGAACTTCGTTTTATCCGCGCTGGCCCCCACCATGGCGATGGTCTTCACCGAATTCAGGATCCCGGCAATGAAGGCAGGGTCATAGTCATAGATGTGGTCGATATCAGCTTCAGGCATTGGATGGGTCTTTCGGTGCGGCGATGTCCGCCTTCAGTTCGTGGGGCAATAAAGGGTCTATGAAAGGGTTTCTGTACAGTTGATCGTGGCTTTCGACCCCGATTTCCAGGGTGATGTCAGACGTGGCGCGGGCCACGCACAAGATCACATACCCCCGGTCCAACTGCCGATTGTTCAAGGCCACTTGGCGGCGCTGGTCCACGGTGCCTGCCGTCAGTTTGGCCGCACAGGTGATGCAGCCCCCATACTTGCAGCCATAGGGCAGATCGACACCTTGGGCGCGCAAACTGTCCAGCAGCGGGCGCTTGGCGTCCACGGTGAACTGCGCGTCGCCACGGTTGGCGATGGTGACAGTGTGGGTGGTCACAGCCAGATGTCCGACGTGCAATCGCCGCCTGGGTACCGGGCTTCGTGGCAGCGTGACGGGCCGTTGGGTTCTTGGCCAAAGTCCACGATGAAGTCTGGGTTGATCGACATGCCACCGTTCACCGGGTCGCAGTCGATCTGCACCATCACCCCGCCCTTGGTGCGAATGTCTGGATAGAATTGGTTGTCCCAAGTGGAAAACAAGCTGGTGGTGACATACAGCCGCCGCCCGTCCAACGACAGCTGGAACATCTGCGGCCCACCGGCCACATCCACCCCGTTCACCGATGGCGCCTTGCCCAGCAGCCCGCCCATGAACACCTGCCCTGTCAGCACCGGGTTGTGGGGGTCGGAAATATCGTATTGGCGCATGTCCCCGTGCAGCCAATTGTTCAGGTACAGGTACTTGTCATCCATGGAAATCAGGATCGCCGACATCACCCCAGGCAAGGGGATGGGCCAGTCTGGGTGCATCTCGTTTTCAACGTCGATGATTTTTTCCCACTGCCATGTGTCCCCGTCTTTCCACCAGTGGATCACATTGGTGGACAGGGCCGCCCCGCAAAACCCGTGGGTGCTGTCGGGGTTGTGGTGGAATTTCACCTCCAACGGCAGCAAGCCGTCTTCGCCCAGGTAAAAGCTTTCGACCGGTTCGCGTTTCTCAAAATCCCAAAAATGCAGCTCGCGCCCGTATTTCAGGTGGCCCACTTCTTCCAGATCGAAACCCGGCATGAACGTATTCGGGGCGGCCCATTCGGAACTGACCATGACATTGTGGCGCGGCTGATACCAGAAATCATAGCCGAACTTGATGT
>JAHDDS010000026.1:22991-30293 GCA_020629235.1 Planktomarina sp. | reverse complement strand
TCCAACAGACCGTCCGCCATGGGCTGCATCAAGGCCGCGGCGGCTTGCGTATCATCCCCCAGCCACACCGGGATATCGCTGGGGTTCAAGATAACGCCCATGCGGTGATGGATGTCGCGCACATCTGCGTTGGGGGCGCAGGTCACTGTGGCCACTTGCGGGACACGCAACCCGCCCGGGGCCTGCCAAATGTCGAAAATCGCAGCGAAAAACAGCATGCCGCCGTCTTTGCGGGTGATGGACCACGGCGTTTTCTTGCGCGCGGCACCGGTCCATTCGTACCAGCCATCGGCGGGCACCACCGCGCGGCCCACGCCTTGGAAGGCTGATTTGTCGAATACGGTTTCGCTGCGGGCGTTGACGATGGTTTCCATCACCGGACGGCCCCGCGCGTTTGTGCGGCCCACGGGGATCATGCCCCAGCGCATCATCCCCCAGTTGGTTCCATCATGGGCCAGTACATCCGTGCCCGGGGCAATGTTGACGCGTGCCGGAACGTGCGGACCAGGGCCTGACGAAGGACCCGGCAAGCCGCTGGCCTGGATCACCGCGTCCATGGGGCGTTCCAGAAAGATCCGCCCCGGCATCAGTCCGCCAAGGCCGCCTGTACCACGGGGCCCATATCCGCCACGATCCGCGCCACGCCGTCGCCCGTGGGGTGCAACCCGTCGGGCTGCAAATACGCCAGAATGTCCGTCGGCGCATCCCCTTCCAGGGCGGCCAAAAAGAACGGATACAGCGGCACGTCAAACTGTGCCGCCAAATCGGGATAGATGGCGTCGAATTGCGCTTGATAGTCAGCCCCGAAGTTGCCCGGCGCACGCATGCCCACCAGCATCGCAGGCACCCCGGCCCCCTGCAGCGTCTGCAGGATCATTGTCAGATTGGCGCGCGCTTGGCCCGGGTCCAGCCCCCGCAGCACATCGTTGCCCCCCAGGGCCACGATCACCAGATCGGCAGGTTCTGCCAGGGTCCAGGCAATGCGCGCTGCACCGCCCGCTGTGGTGTCGCCGGACACACCCGCATTCACCACCCGCACCGGTTGGCCCTGATCCGCCAACCAGGCCTGCAACTGGGGCACGAACCCTTGGGCTTCCGGCAGGCCGAAGCCTTGGGTCAAGCTGTCGCCAAAGGCGATCACTGTTTTGTCTGGCATGTCATCTTCGGCCCAACCCACCAAGGGCCACAGCACAAAAACCAGCGCCAACGCATTGCGCAGCGCCGCCCGTGCCCCATATCCGAAGAAACGATATCTATTGAAGGTCATTGCGCGCCCGTGTCCCCGTCCCAAACTGATCCGATCGTCTCTCTCAAGAATGTGCAGCTGTCGCTGAAAGGCAATGCCGGGACCATCAATATTTTGAAATCCATCACCCTGCAGGTGGGGCGCGGCCAGGCTGTGGCGCTGACTGGGCCGTCTGGATCGGGCAAATCGTCCCTGCTGATGGTGATGGCCGGGCTGGAACGGGCCACCGGCGGCACTGTGCACTTGCAGGGCCAGGACCTGGGGCGCATGGATGAAGATCAACTGGCGGTCTTTCGCCGCGACCACGTGGGCGTGGTGTTTCAGTCCTTTCACCTGATCCCCACCCTGACGGCGCTGGAAAATGTGTTGGTGCCTTTGGAATTGGCGGGCCAACCCAACGCCCCAGCGCAGGCGATGGCGCAATTGGACGCGGTGGGGTTGGCCCACCGCACCGGGCACTATCCGGCGCAAATGTCGGGGGGCGAACAGCAGCGCGTGGCCCTGGCGCGGGCCGTGGCCCCCGGCCCCAGCGTGTTGTTCGCGGATGAACCCACCGGCAACCTGGATGCCAGCACCGGGGCCAAGGTGATGGATTTGATGTTCGCGCTGCAAAAAGACCAAGGCGCCACCTTGATTTTGGCAACCCATGATGCGGCCCTGGCGGCGCGGTGCGACCGGGTCATCACGCTGCACGATGGGCAGGTGGGCCCGTGAACCTGGCCTTCGCCTGGGGCTTTGCCAAGCGCGAATTGCGCTTTGGGTGGGCCGGCGGCCTGCGGGGATTTCGCATTTTTCTGGCCTGCCTGACCTTGGGGGTCGCCACCATTGCCGCCCTTGGATCGCTGCAAGCGGCGGTCGAGGTGTCTTTGCGCGACAACGGGGCACGGCTTTTGGGGGGATCGGCGCAGCTTGAATTCACCTATCGCTTTGCCGACGCCCGCGAACGGGCCTGGATGGACGACACCGCTGACCGAGTATCACAGGTGGCCGAATTCCGGTCCATGGTGTTGGTGCCATCGGCGGATGAAAGGTCCTTGACCCAGGTCAAGGCTGTGGACGGGGCCTATCCCCTGTTTGGGACGGTGCGCCTGGATCCCCCCATGGCGCTGGATGCGGCCTTTGCTGGGGCGGACGGGCGGCCTGGGGCCGTGCTGGCCCCGCTGTTGGCGGACCGATTGGGGATCGCGCCGGGGGATGTGGTGCGGTTGGGGTCCACCGATTTCACGTTCATGGCGCGGCTGGTGGAAGAACCTGACGGCGGGGTGTCCTTTGGATTGGGCCCGCGCACCCTGGTGGCGTTGGACGCATTGGACGGGTCCGGACTGTTGGCCCCGGGCACATTGTTTTCCGCCAGTTACCGCATGGATTTGGGCGCAGACCCAGATTTTGAGGCCGCGCGCCAAGCCGCCTTGGCCGATCTGGACGGCAGCGGGGCGGCCTGGGAAGATGCCCGCGACGGGGCCCCGGGCCTGTCGGAAGCCGCGCGGCGCTTGGGGGCGTTTTTGACCCTGGTGGGCTTGTCGGGATTGGCCGTGGGCGGCGTGGGCATCGCCACGGCGGTGCGCGAATATCTGGACCGCAAAACATCTGTCATCGCCATCCTGCGCACCGTGGGGGCCACCCGGTCCACCATCTTTGCCGCGTTCTTCGCCATCACATGCGCGCTGACTGCTTTGGGGCTGGCCCTGGGCCTGCTGCTGGGGGCCGCCCTGCCCTTTGCCCTGGTGCCGCTGATTTCCGACATTTTGCCCGTGGCCCCGGTGATTTCCATCTATCCCGCCCCCTTGGCAGAGGCTGCGATCTATGGCCTGTTGGCGGCGGTTTTGTTCATGCTGTGGCCCCTGGCCCGGGCCGAAGCGGTGCCCCCCGCCACCCTGTTTCGCGACGCCTTTGACGCGCCGTGGCATCTGCCGCGGTGGCGGTATTTGGTGGCGATGGCTGCGGGCTTGGCGGCTTTGGCGGGCACGGCGGTTGCGTTTTCGGGGGCTGCCACTTTGGCGCTTTATGTCATCGGCGGTCTGACGGGGGCCTTGGCGCTGTTGGGACTGGCATCCATGGGCATTCGCGCCCTGGCGCGCCGTGTGTCGCGCAGCCCGCTGCCGCGCAACAACCCGGCCCTGCGCCTGGCCCTGGGGGCCGTGGGCGGGGCCCGCGCGCAGTCGGTGGCAGTGGTGTTGTCGTTGGGGCTGGGGCTGTCGGTTCTGGCGTCTGTGGGGCAAGTGGACGGCAATCTGCGCGCGTCGATTTCGGACAATTTGCCCGATGTGGCACCGTCCTTCTTCTTTGTGGATATCCAGCCCCAACAGCTGGACCCGTTTTTGGACCAGGTGCGCGGCGACCCCGCCGTGGACCGGGTGGAAACCGCGCCCATGCTGCGCGGGATCATCACCAAAATCAACGACCGCCCCGCCCAAGACGTGGTCCCCGACCACTGGGTGTTGCAGGGCGACCGGGGCGTCACCTATGCCGCGCGCCCGCCCCAGGGCACAACGCTGACGGCGGGGCAATGGTGGGCCGAAGACTACAACGGGCCCACCCAGATCAGCTTTTCCGCCGAAGAAGGCGCGGAACTGGGCCTGGACTTGGGCGACAGCCTGTCGGTCAACATCCTGGGCCGCGAGATCACGGGCACCATCACCAGCTTTCGCGAGGTGGACTTTTCCACCGGCGGCATCGGTTTCATCTTGTCCATGAACCCCAGCGCCTTGGCCGGTGCCCCCCACAGCCACATCGCCACTGCCTATGCCCGCCAGGACGCCGAAGCGCGGCTGTTGCGCCAGGTGTCCAAAGCCTTTCCCAATGTCACGGCGATTTCCGTGCGCGACGCGATTGACCGCGTGGCAGATATCTTGGGCGGCGTGGCGCGCGGCACGGCCTATGCCGCTTTGGCATCCTTGGTGACGGGGTTCATGGTGCTGATCGGGGCGGCTGCATCGGGCACGGGCGCGCGCACCTATGAAGCCGCTGTGTTGAAGGCCATGGGGGCCACGCGCGGGGTGCTGTTGCGGTCGTTCGTGGTGCGGGCCTTGATCTTGGGGGGGGCTGCCGGGGTGGTGGCGCTGTTCACCGGCCTGTTGGCGGCCTGGGGCGTGACCCGGTTTGTGTTGGATACGGATTACGCCATTTTCTGGGGCAATGCCCTGTTGATCGTGGGGGCCGGAATTGCCGCCAATGTGGTGGCGAATTTGATCTTCGTGGCCCCATCATTGGCCGCCAAACCCGCCACGACGCTGCGCGCCAAGCTGTAACGCGGCGGCTGGTGCGGGGACGCCCGGCGCAAGACCAGACCCGTCAGCGGCGGTGGTGGAACAACTGATGCACCCGCCGGTGCCCCTGAAACGCTGGTGCGGGTCCTGCCTTGGGATCGGCCATCACGCGCTGCGCCAGCCACCACGCCAGCGTGCCAAAGATAACGCCCCCCGCAGCTTGCCCGATCATCACCCCGGGCGCGCCCATCCAGCTTGAAAACAGCACCACGAAAGGCACCGTGCCGATGGTCTGCCGCCCCCAATTCACCCAAGTGGAATAAAACGGGTGGCCCAAATTGTTGAACGCGGCGTTTGAGACGAAAATTTGCCCGTTGAAGAAAAACGCCAAGGCCAAAGGCCCGCAGAACAAAAACACCAGGTCGCGGGCAATGCCTGTGGCCCCAAACAGATCTGCAATGGGGGCCCTGAACAGAAACAGCAGTGCTGTCATCCCCACCACCATGGCCAAGGTGAAAATCATCGCCGCGCGGTATGCATCGCGCACGCGGTCAGTGCGTCCGGCCCCGAAGTTCTGCCCAATGATCGGCCCCACAGCCCCCGACAGGGCAAACAATGTGCCAAAGGCCACAGGCGTGATGCGCGCGACGATGGCCATGCCCGCCACCGCCGTTTCGCCAAATTCCGCCATGGACCGGGTGACATAAGCCGACCCCAGGGGGGTCGCCAGTTGGGTCAGAATGGCGGGAAAGGCAATCAGCGCCAGGGGGCGCAGGTCGGTTTTCAATGCCGCCAGCCCAGGGATATGGACCCCGCCGAAATGGCGAAAAATCGGCACCAGCGCGGTGATGGCAATGGCCAGCCGCGCGCACACGCTGGCCCAGGCGGCCCCGTCCAGCCCCAAGTCCAGCACGAAGATAAAGATCGGGTCCAACACCGCGTTGACCGCCCCGCCCATCAGCGTGGCCATCATCGCAGCCCGCGCCGCCCCATGGGACCGCAGCACGGCGCTGCCCATCATCCCCACCAGCAAAAACGGCAAGCTGGGGATGATGATCCGCAGATACCCTGCCGCCAGGTCCAACGTTTCGCCAGACGCGCCCATCAGCCCCGCCAGGGCCGGGATGTTCAGCCAGACGACAGCCGAAAACACGATCCCGAACAAGACGCCAAACACCATGGACGTGCTGGCCTTTTCTTCGGCCAAAGCGGCGTCCCCCTGCCCCAAGGCGCGCGCCACCAAGGCGCCCGTGGCGATGGACATGCCGATCCCAAAGCTGGTGGTGAAAAACAGGATTGCCCCGGCGTAGCCCACGGCGGCGGCCAAGGCAGCATTCCCCAACATAGAGATGAAAATCATGTCCACCACGTCCACCAGAAAGATCGCCATCAACCCGATGGACGCGGTGAACGACATGACTGTTATGTGCTTGAACAGGCTGCCTTCCAGGAATTTCGCCTGCTCTGCCATGGATCAAACGACCGGTTTGATGTTTTGCAAAAGCGGCAGCAGACGCCCCATATCGGGTCCGTGGCTTTGGCCCGTCAGCGCCTTGCGCAGGGGCATGAACAGCCCCTTGCCCTTGCGGCCTGTTTCGGCCTTTACGGCCGTCGTCCAGGTGCCCCAAGTGGTGTCATCAAAGGGCGCATCGGGCAGCATGGCCATGGCCTGCACCACAAAGTCGCGGTCTTCTTCGTCCACCACGGGGTCCGCGCCGTTTTGCATCACATCCCACCAGCCTGCCAAATCGTGCAGGGTGCGGATGTTGTCGCGTGTCACCGACCAGAACGCATCGGCCATATCTGCGGGCACGCCCAGATCCGCGATGGGGCCTGCCACATCGGCCAGATCGGTGCTTTGCAGGACCTTGGCTGTCAGCGGGTACAGGTCTTCCACGTCGAACTTGGTGGGGGCTGTGCCGAAATGGGACAGATCGAACCCCGCCACCAATTCGTCCATGTCCATGCGCACCTCGATCGGGTCGGACGACCCCAGGCGGGCCAGATGGGACAGGATGGCCATGGGGTGCACACCGGCGTCGCGCAAATCGCGCAGGGCCAATGTGCCCAGGCGTTTGGACAATGCTTCGCCTTGGGGGCCGGTCAGAAGCGAATGGTGGGCAAAGCTGGGGACGGTGCCGCCGATGGCTTGGATCATCTGGATTTGCGTTGCCGTATTGGTGACGTGATCTGCCCCGCGCACCACGTGGGTCACGCCCATGTCCGTGTCGTCGCAGACCGACGCCAACGTATAAAGCACCTGCCCGTCACCGCGGATCAACACCGGGTCACTGACGGACGCGGCATCGATGGATGTGTCGCCCAAAATCCCGTCGGTCCATTCAATGCGGGTCTGGTCCAACTTGAAGCGCCAATGGGACGGCCGTTCTGCCCGCAGCGCGTCTTTTTGCGCATCCGTCAGGGCCAAGGCGGACCGGTCATAGACGGGCGGCTTGCCCATGTTCAGTTGCTTTTTGCGCTTCAGGTCCAGTTCGGTGGGGGTTTCAAAGCATTCGTAAAACCGGTCCATGCCCCGCAATTGGTCTGCCACTTCCGCGTATCGGTCCAGCCGGGTGGACTGACGTTCCACCTTGTCCCAAGTGATGCCCAGCCATTCCAAATCCTGCTTGATGGCGTCGACATATTCTTCTTTGGACCGTTCTGGGTCGGTGTCGTCGATGCGCAGGATGAACGTGCCCCCCGCCTTGCGCGTGATCAGGAAGTTGAACAACGCGGTGCGCAGATTGCCGACGTGCAAATATCCGGTGGGCGACGGCGCGAAACGGGTGGTGGTCATGGGCAGAACTCCTTCGCGGGCCTCGTGTCACAGGCGTGCGCGCTTGTCCACAA
>JAHDDS010000026.1:0-22891 GCA_020629235.1 Planktomarina sp. | reverse complement strand
GCCAGCCCCGCCGCAATCAATTCGGCCAAAACCGCTTCGTCCACGTCGGCCAATTTGTTCACGTAAAGGCAGGATTTGCCCATTTTGTGCTTGCCCAGGCGGTCCAAAATCGGGCCGAAGTCCTGGTATCCGGGCATGATATAGATCGACAGGTTCGCTTTGCGGGGGCTGAACCCGGTGGCCAGAAAGTCCCCTTCCCGCCCGCTGTCATAGGCATAGTGATACTGCCCATACCCCACGATGGTGGGCCCCCACATGCGTGGCTGCCAGCCGGTGACGCGGCGAAACAGGTGATCCAACCGCGCGGCGTCTGCCCTGCGGGTGGGGTGATCCACGGCGTCCAAGAAGGCCGCCACGTCCGCCCCTGTGGCGATGGTTTTGTTCTGTGTCATGGCCCCAGCATAGGGCAATGTCGCGAAATTGTGCACGGGGTTTGCGGTTTATCCCTTTCCATCGGCGTGGGAAATCTATCTGGTGGGGCGGAAATCGAACGGAAAGACCACCACGATGACACGTATCTTTGCCCTGGCCCTGGCGGGTCTTTGTGTGACGGCGGCCCCGGCCTTGGCCCAAGAAGACAAGCGGTTGAACAGCCGCGAAATCCAGGCGGCTTTGACCGGCACCACAGCGACCTTGGATGGGACAATGGCTGAATACCACGCCGAAGACGGGGTGGCGATCATCCGCGACCGCGAAGACGGCAAGACGGTCATCCGCGTGGGCACCTGGAAGGCAAAGCGCGACACGGTGTGTTACAAATACGTGGACCAACCGGGCGAAGAATACTGCTGGCGTGTGTTTCGCATGGCCGACGGGGCCACGATCCTGTGGGGCACAGAAAACCAGATCATCATTGAAGTGAACTTGGCCAAAGGCGACACCACCAACTTGGAACGCCGCATCAGCCCAGAACTGCGCGCCCAAGCCGCCGCCCTGCGGTAATTGCGCCAGGTCAGCGGGGCATTAATCGGCCGTTGTATCGCGCCAGCGGTTCACGATGGGATACCGCCGGTCCAGCCAGAACGCGCGGTCTGACACCCGTGCACCCGGGGCCGACTGAAAGCGCTTGTATTCGCTGATATAGATCAGGTGTTCGACCCGCTTGACCGTGTCGCGGTCAAAGCCTGCGGCCACGCAATCGGCCACGCTGGCGTCTTGATCCACCAACATTTCCAGGATGCCGTCCAGCACGGGGTACGGCGGCAGGCTGTCTTCATCTTTTTGGTCTTCGCGCAATTCTGCCGTGGGGGGTTTGTCGATGATGGATGGGTCAATCACCTGGCCTTGCGGGCCCATCATCCAAGGACGGTGGTGGGCATTGCGCCACCGGCACAGATCGAACACCCGCGTTTTGTACAGATCTTTGATGGGGTTATACCCGCCCGACATATCGCCATAGATCGTGGCATATCCCACAGCCACTTCCGATTTGTTCCCCGTCGTCAGCAGCATGCTGCCAAACTTATTGGACAGGGCCATCAGCAACAGCCCGCGCAGGCGCGACTGCAGGTTTTCTTCCGTGACATCGGCGGCATATCCGTCAAACAGCGGGGCCAAGGTGTCTGTCACCGCGGCGCGGGACTGGGCGATGGACACGGTGTCCAACCGCGCGCCCAAGGCTGTGGCCACAGACGCCGCATCGTCAAGCGACGTTTGAGAGGTATATTCAGACGGCAACATCACGCAGTGCACGTTGTCCGGCCCCAAAGCGTCAGCGGCGATGGTGGCCACGATGGCACTGTCGATCCCCCCCGACAGTCCCAGCACCACGGACTTGAACCCCGTTTTGCCCATATAATCGCGCAACGCTTCGACGCAGACGCGGTAATCTTGTTCCAGGGCGTCGGGCCACTGGGCCTTTTGCCCGTCGCGCGCGCGCCACCCGGTGGGCGTTTCTTCAAAATCCACCAGCGTTGTGGCTTCGTCGAACACCGGCAAAGACGCCGCCAACGCGCCATCCGGGTTCAACACAAAGCTGCCCCCGTCAAACACCTGATCGTCCTGCCCGCCCACCATATTCAGATAAACCAGCGGGCGGTCGTTTTCCACGGCCCGGGCCACCATCAACGCAATGCGCCGGTCCATCTTGCCACGCGCATAGGGCGATCCGTTGGGCACCAGCAAAATCTGCGCCCCGCTTTCGGTTTGTGCTTCGGCCACGTCTGCGTGCCAGGCGTCTTCGCAGATGGGGGTGCCGATCTGCACTGGCCCCACAGTATAGGGCCCGGTGATGCCGTCGGTCTGGTACAGCCGCTTTTCATCGAACACGCCGTCGTTGGGCAGCATGAACTTCTTCACCACGGTGCGGATCTTGCCGCCCTGAAGGATGAAATAGGCGTTATAAAGCCCGCCCGCATCGCGCAATGGCCCGCCGATCCCCAACACAGGACCGTCGCCGCATTGGGCGGCCAACTGGTTCACATGGGCCATGGCGTCCGCCACAAAGGCGGGTTTCAACACCAGATCTTGGACCTGGTATCCTGTGATGAACATTTCAGGCAGCATCACCATGTCAGCGCCCGCGTCTTTGCCCGCCTGCCAAGCGGCGGCGGCTTTTGCCATATTTTGCGCCAATGCCCCCACGGTGGGGTTCAATTGGGCCAGGCTCAAACGGAAGCTTTTCATGGGGCAACCCTTCTTATCCGGTCCCTACCTAGCAGACCCAGGCGCGTGGGAAAGGCGAATTGAGCACAACTTCGTTAAAGAGATTGCCCGCCGCCCACCAAGTCACTAGGGTCTGACGCGATAGGGATAATCCGGGACCACCGGATCACGAAGGGGAGCCCACCGCGCATGTCCAATTTCAGCCGCGCTTTGGTTTTGATCGTCACCACGTCTTTGGCCACGGGCGTGCTTGCCCAAAGCACCAGTGTACAAACCAAACAGTACGAAGACGGCGGGTACTATGAAGGCACGTTCAAAGACGGGCTTCAGCACGGCACGGGCACGTACCGTTTGCCCAACGGATACGAATATTCCGGCGAATGGGTGGACGGCGAAATCAAAGGCCAAGGCACCGCGAAATTCCCCAACGGGTCGGTGTACGAAGGCAGCTTTGTCAAAGGCAAACCCGAAGGCATGGGCATGATCACTTATGCAGACGGCAGCACCTATACCGGGGAATGGCTGGACGGACGCATCGAAGGATCGGGCACAGCCGTTTACGCCAATGGGCTGACCTATGAAGGGCAATTCCGCGCGGCCAAACACCACGGCACGGGCGTTTTGAAATCCGACAACGGCTATGTCTATGACGGGGAATGGGTGGACGGCGCCAAAGAAGGGCGCGGAACCGTCACCTATCCCGATGGGGCGGTGTACAAAGGATTGTTGGCGGGCGGCGAACGCAGCGGCCAAGGCACGCTGACCCTGCCCGACGGGATGGTGTTTGAAGGCACCTGGGCCAATGGCAAAATCAGCGGTCCCGGCATCCTGCGCCAGCCCAACGGCGACGTTTATGAAGGCGATCTGGTGGACGGGCGGCGCGACGGCAAAGGGGTTGTGACCTATGCCAACGGCGACACGTATGACGGGGAATTCAAAGACGACCAGCGCGACGGCCAAGGCATCTTCACCGGGTCAGACGGATACGTGTACGTCGGGCAGTGGGTCGCTGGCAAAATCGAAGGCAAAGGCAAAGTCAGCTATCCCGACGGGTCGATCTATGAAGGCGACTTCAAGGCCGATCAGGCCGACGGCATGGGCAAGATCATCTATCAAGATGGGGCGGTCTATGAAGGCGAATGGAAAGCGGGCATCATCGAAGGCAAGGGCAAAGCCACCTATGCCAACGGTTTGGTGTATGAAGGCGATTTCAAAAACGCCAAGAACCACGGCATGGGGGTTATGACCTTCGGCGATGGATACCGGTACGAAGGTGAATGGCTGGACGGCCAGCGCGAAGGCCAAGGCACCGCCACCTATGCCGATGGGACCGTCTATACCGGTCAGTTCAAGGCGGGGCAGCGGTCGGGCCAAGGCCAGATCACCATGGCGGACGGCTTTACCTATGTGGGGGCCTGGCTGGACGGGGAAATCCACGGCACTGGCACCGCCACCTATGACAATGGCGACGTCTACGAAGGCGAATTCGTGGCCGGTCGGCGCGAAGGCCAAGGCACCATGACCTATGCCAGCGGCACCGTCGCCAGCGGGACCTGGAAGGAAGGCCAGTTGGAAGAAGGCACCGCCACGGTCACCAAACCCAGCGAATAAAGCGGCTTACCAGGGCACCGGTTTTCCGGCCCAATCCCAGAAGGTTCCGCTGTCGTCGGGACCTTTTGTCATTAAGACATCCACCAATCCTTTGGCGGACGCATCCGGCGCGATGGTCTTGTATTTGTCTTGAAAGGCCGATGTGAAGGATGTGGCCACGGTCCCTGGGTGCAGGGCCAAAACCGTGGCTTGGGGGTGGGTGCGCCGAAATTCCACCGCCGCAGTGCGCAGCGCTTGGTTCACCGCCGCCTTGGCACTGCGATACGAAATCCAGCCCCCCAACCGGTTGTCGCCGATCGACCCCACGCGCGCAGACACAACCCCCAGGTGCCCGGGCCGGTCTTTGGGCAGCCAGCGGCCCGCGTGTTTTAACACCAGCGCGGGGCCGATCGCGTTCACTTGGAACTGCGCCATCATGGCGACAGGGTCGATGGCCCGAATGGTTTTTTCAGGCGGCACCCCTGCCCCGTGCAGCACCCCACTGGCCACAAAGACCAGATCGAACGGCCCGCCCACTTGCGCCAAGCGGGCATCAGCCGCTGCCGGGTCGGCAAAATCCAGGCCGCCATCGCTGCGCGACAGCCCCGTCACCGCAGCCCCGCGGGCTGTTAATTCTGCGGCCACCGCCGCGCCGATGCCGCCGGTGTGGCCGATCACCAATGCTGTTTTCATGCCCCACACCTATGGCATCCGCCCCACAGGTCGAGGGCGCACAGAACTTTTTCGCTTCACATCTGCCCTTGATCGGGTAAGGAAGGGGCATGTCACAGGGTTTCCATACCGCCTTGCTTCTAGCACTTAGCCTAGGCTGAGCGTGCCTTTCGGCGCGGGACGCTCCTGTCAGCCAGCGCCGGACCACACGACACATCCAAAACAAAAGAAGACACCCCATGACAACCGATCATGTATTGATTTTTGACACCACCCTGCGCGACGGCGAACAAAGCCCCGGCGCCACCATGACCCATTCCGAGAAATTGGAAATCGCCGAAATGCTGGACGAGATGGGCGTGGACATTATCGAAGCGGGTTTTCCCATTGCCTCTGAAGGGGATTTCAAGGCCGTATCGGAAATCGCAAAGAACAGCCAAAACGCGGTGATCTGCGGCCTGTCGCGGGCCAATTTCAAAGACATCGACCGCTGTTTTGAAGCGGTCAAACACAGCAAACGCCCGCGCATCCACACCTTTATCGGCACGTCGCCGCTGCACCGGGCCATCCCGAACCTGACCATGGACGAAATGGCCGACCGCATCCACGACACGGTCAGCCATGCACGCAACCTGTGCGACAATGTGCAGTGGTCGCCCATGGACGCCACCCGCACCGAATGGGATTACCTGTGCCGGGTTGTGGAAATCGCCATCAAGGCCGGGGCCAGCACGATCAACATCCCCGACACAGTGGGATACACAGCACCCGTCGAAAGTGCGGACCTGATCCGGCGCTTGATCGCCACCGTGCCCGGCGCGGATGACGTGGTGTTTGCCACCCACTGTCACAACGACCTGGGCATGGCCACGGCCAACAGCCTGGCCGCTGTGGAAGGCGGCGCGCGTCAGATCGAATGCACCATCAACGGCCTGGGCGAACGGGCCGGCAACACCGCCTTGGAAGAGGTGGTGATGGCCATGAAAACCCGGTCCGACATCATGCCGTTTCACACCGGCATCGACACCACCAAGATTATGGCCATCAGCCGCCGGGTGTCGTCAGTGTCGGGCTTCGTGGTACAACCCAACAAAGCCATCGTCGGCAAGAACGCCTTCGCCCACGAAAGCGGCATCCACCAAGACGGCATGCTGAAGAACCGCGAAAATTTTGAGATTATGCGCCCCGAAGATATCGGGCTGTCTGGCACGTCCCTGCCCTTGGGCAAACATTCGGGCCGGGCGGCGCTGCGGGCGAAGTTGAAGGAACTGGGCATCGATCTGGCGGACAACCAGTTGAACGACGTGTTCGTGCGGTTCAAAGATTTGGCCGACCGCAAAAAGGAAGTGTTTGACGATGACTTGCTGGCTTTGGTGTCAGCAGAAGCGTCCGACGAACAATCTGACCGGCTGTCGGTGAAATTCTTGCGGGTGATCTGCGGAACCGAAGCGCCCCAGTCGGCAGACCTGACCATGGTGGTGGACGGGGTGGAAACCCAAGTCACCGCCCACGGCGACGGCCCCGTGGACGCCACGTTCAATGCGGTCAAGCAAGTCTTCCCCCACGCAGCACGCCTGCAGCTGTACCAAGTGCACGCCGTGACCGAAGGCACCGACGCCCAAGCCACCGTCAGCGTGCGGTTGGAAGAAGACGGCAATATCGCCACGGGCCAGTCGGCGGACACGGACACGGTTGTGGCGTCGGCCAAGGCCTATGTGAACGCGCTGAACCGGTTGCTGGTGAAACGCGAACGGTCCACCACGGGCGAAAACCTGAAAATGGTCAGCTACAAAGACGCCTGATAAACACGCAAGCGCTGGATGGGCGGCGTAAACCCGCTCATCTGGCCCTTTAAAACCACGCCACCACATCTTATAGAGTCCTAAGCCTGCACCAAGGGAGTCGCGGGCCACTTTGGTATGAGGCGCAAAATGTTCGGACTGGGCGGTCTTTTTTCATCTGACATGGCCATCGACTTGGGCACAGCGAACACGCTGGTCTATGTCAAAGGCAAGGGTGTCATCCTTAACGAACCTTCGGTTGTGGCCTATCAGGTCAAAGACGGCCAGAAGAAAGCCTTGGCCTTTGGCGAAGACGCCAAGCTGATGCTGGGGCGCACGCCTGGGTCCATCCGCGCGATCCGGCCCATGCGCGACGGCGTGATCGCCGACTTCGACGTGGCCGAAGAAATGATCAAACACTTCATTCGCAAGGTCCACAAACGCACCACCTTCACAAAACCCAAGATCGTTGTCTGCGTGCCCCACGGCGCCACCCCGGTGGAAAAACGCGCCATTCGCCAATCCGTTTTGTCGGCGGGTGCCCGGCGCGCCGGGCTGATCGCAGAACCCATTGCCGCCGCCATCGGCGCGGGCATGCCCATTACAGAAGCCACGGGGTCCATGGTGGTGGACATCGGCGGGGGCACCACGGAAGTTGCGGTCTTGTCTTTGGCCGATATCGTTTACGCGCGGTCCGCCCGCGTCGGCGGCGACCGCATGGATGAAGCCATCATCAGTTACCTGCGCCGTCAACACAACTTGCTGGTGGGCGAAGCCACCGCCGAACGGATCAAAACCACCATCGGTACGGCGCGCATGCCCGACGACGGCCTGGGGGCCGCCATGTCCATTCGCGGGCGCGACCTGCTGAACGGCGTCCCCAAAGAGACCGAAATCAACCAAGCCCAAGTGGCCGAAGCCCTGTCCGAACCGGTGCAACAAATCTGCGAAGCGGTGATGAACGCCCTGGAAGCCACCCCGCCCGATTTGGCCGCAGACATTGTGGACCGCGGCGTGATGCTGACCGGCGGCGGCGCGCTGCTGGGGGACCTGGATCTGGCCTTGCGCGAACAGACCGGACTGGCTGTGACCGTGGCGGACGAAAGCTTGAACTGTGTGGCCCTGGGGACCGGTCGGTCCTTGGAATATGAAAAGAAACTGGCCCACGTCATCGACTACGAAAGTTGATCTAGTCGCAGATTTGCGAGGCACCGATGGCACGACCAAACCGCGAAGACGATCGCTATGCCAGCGCTTTGGGGCGGTTTGTCTTGGCCATCGTCATCCTGTTTTTGTTGGCCTTTTTCCTGCTGTGGCGGATCGACAGTCCCCGGGTCGAACGGGTGCGCATGGAAATCATCGACCGGGTGATCCCCAACTTTGAATGGGCCACAGCGCCCTTGACGGCGATGACAGAATTGGCGGGCAGCTTCCAAAGCTACGCCCGGATTTATGAACAAAATCAAGAACTTCGCCGCGAACTTCTGAAGATGAAAATCTGGGAAGAACGGGCGCGTCAGTTCGAGCAGGAAAATGCCCGACTGCTGGACTTGAACCGCGTGCGTCTGGACCCGCAGAACACGTTCGTGACCGGGGTGGTTTTGGCCGACAGTGGCGGCCCCTTTCGCCAAACTGTGCTGCTGAACGTGGGGGCACGCGACGGCATCCAAGACGGCTGGGCGGTGTTGGACGGTCTTGGGCTGGTGGGGCGCATCTCGGGCGTGTCGGAACGCACATCGCGGGTCATTTTGTTGGGCGACACGGCCAGCCAGATCGCCGTGACCATCGCGCCATCCGGCCAGCGCGCCATGATCGTGGGGGACAATTCGGTTCTGCCGCCGGTGGAATTTTTGGAAAAACCGGACCTGATCCGCGCAGGCGACCGGGTGTTTACGTCCGGTGACGGCGGGGTATTCCCCCAGGGCTTGTTGGTGGGACAAGTGGTGGCCAGCACCACGGGGCGTTTGCGCGTGAACTTGGCCGCAGACATCCAACGCCTGGAATTCTTGCGCGTTGTGCGCCACACCCCGCAGCCCGCCGTGGAAAGCCCTGGAACGCTGTTGGGCCCCCGCCCCTTGGCACGCGACGAGTGATATGGACCGCGAGCTTCTTTGGTACACCACACGCCGGCTGATCTTTGTGGGCCTGTGCGCTGTGGTGATCTTGTTTCACACCCTGCCCCTGCCGGACAATGCCAGCCGGTGGCCGCCCCCGGACTTTATCATGGCGCTGGCTTTTGCCTGGACGCTGCGCCGGCCCGAAGTCATGTCACCGCTGATGGTGGGGGGAATGGTGCTGTTGGCCGACCTGCTGCTGATGCGCCCGCCCGGGCTTTGGGCGCTGTTGGTGGTGTTGGGCTGTGTCTATCTGAACATCCGGCAAAAAGACCTTAGCCAAGTGATGTTCGGCATCGACTGGGCCTATGCCGGGGGGGTGATGGTGGCTGTGTATGCGGCGTATTTCTTGCTGCAATTTCCACTGTTTCTGCCCACCATGTCGGCGGGCACATTGGCGCTGCAAGCGCTGTTCACAATTCTGATTTACCCCCTTGTGGCCTTTGTATCCGTTCGGATTTTTGGTATATCCAAGGAACGCAAGATAGAGGACGTTTGACCCAAAATGCGCCGCAGCCCGCAAGAAATACTGACCTCCAGCCGGAAAATCACCCGCCGGGCGTTTCTGCTGGGCACCGCCCAAGTGGGGGTGATGGGGGTTTTGGGCTATCGCATGCGTCAGTTGCAGGTGGAAGAATCTGAAAAGTTCAAGCTTCTGGCCGACGAAAACCGCATCAACGAACGGCTGATCCCGCCCGTGCGTGGGCTGATCTTTGACCGGGACGGACGCCCGGCGGCGATCAACATTCCCAACTATCGCCTGACCATGACCCGCGACCAGGCGGGTGACGTGGAAACCGTGTTGGCGGACTTGCAAAAACTGATCCCCTTGGATGAAGATCAGTTGGAAAAAACCCGCAAAGAGTTGAAAAAACGCAGCCCCTTTGTGCCCGTGATCGTGGCGCAAAATCTGTCTTGGGACGATTTCGCCCTGGTGGCGGCCAATGTGCCCGTCCTGCCTGGGATCACCACCGAAGTGGGGTTCACCCGGCGCTATCCGTTGGGGCACAACCTGACCCATGTGGTGGGCTATGTAGGGCCTGTCAGCGACTATGACCTGTCGCGCATCGAAGACCCAGACCCGCTGTTGCAAGTGCCACGATACCAGATCGGCAAGACCGGCGCGGAAGAAAAACTGGAACACAATCTGCGCGGCAAAGCAGGCATTCAGCGCAACGAGGTGAACGCCGCGGGCCGCGTCATGCGCCATTTGGACCGGACCGAAGCGGTGCCCGGGTCCGAAATTCAGCTGACCATCGACACGAAATTGCAAAACTATGTCCTGGCGCGCCTGGGGGATTTGTCGGCGTCCTGCGTGGTGATGGATGTCACCAACGGCGATCTGTTGGCGGTGGCCAGCGCGCCCACGTTTGACGCCAATCTGTTTGTGGACGGCATTTCGGTCAAAGATTACAGCGAACTGCGCGACAACAAACTGGGCCCCTTACGCGCGAAAGCCGTGCAAGGGATTTATCCGCCCGCGTCCACCTATAAGATGATCACGCTGTTGGCAGCGCTGGAATCGGGGATTGTCGATCCGTCCGAACGGGTGGATTGCAAAGGCCATGTGGAAGTCCATTTCAACAAATTCCACTGCTATAACCGCCGTGGGCACGGCAAGTTGGCGCTGCAAGAAGCGCTGATGAAAAGCTGCGATGTGTACTTTTACGAACTGGCCCAACGGTTGGACAATGACGCCTTCGCCAACATGGCCCGGCGGTTCGGGCTGGGGGTGCGCCACGATGTCCCCCTCAGCGCGGTGCAGCGCGGCATTGCGCCCGACAACACCTGGAAGGTGAAATCCAAGGGCGAACGCTGGGTGTTGGGCGACACCATCAACGCTGCCATCGGCCAAGGCTTTGTCCTGGCATCGCCGCTGCAGTTGGCGGTGATGACGGCGCGGTTGGGCACCGGCAAAATCGTGAACCCCCGTTTGGTGAACACCATCGACACAGTTCCACAGCCGTCGGGCGTGGTGGGGGATTTGGACGTGAACCCCGACCATTTGGCCTTGGTGCAAAAGGCCATGTACGGCGTGACAAACCGCCGGGCGGGCACGGCGTATCGCACCCGCACGATCTGGGACAAATACAAACTGGCGGGCAAAACCGGCACGTCGCAGGTCAGCCGTATCCGGTCCGACGCGGACCGCAAAAACGCCAACCGCCCCCGCCATCTGCGCGACCACGCATTGTTCGTCGGCTATGCCCCCTATGACAACCCGAAATACGCGGTGTCAGTGGTGGTGGAACACGGCGGCAGCGGCGGGGCCGTGGCCGCCCCCATTGCGCGCGATGTCAGCTTGTTTGCCCAAATGGGGCAAGTGCCGCCCATCGGGGCCTATCCCCAAAACATGCGCAAAACCGTGGCCAGCGAACAGCGGGGGATTTGGTCCAAGCTGCAGGATTTGGACAAGATCGGCGAAACGGATCAGGCATGAGTTATCTTGAACACCGCATGTCCGTGGTCCCCACGGGCTTTCGCAAGATCTTGGCGTTGCATTGGCCTGTGTTGCTGTTGCTGGCCGCCATCGCGGGTGTCGGATTTTTGATGCTGTATTCGGTGGCCGGTGGCAATGCAGGCACCTGGGCCACGCCGCAAATGCAGCGGTTTATGGTGGGGATGTTTGGGCTGTTCTTGGTGGCCATGACCCCCATCCACGTGTGGCGCAACATGTCTTTCATGGCCTATGCCGTGGCGCTCGTGTTGCTGATCATCGTGGAATTTTTCGGCGTCCAAGGGATGGGCGCGCAGCGGTGGATTGATCTGGGCTTTATGCGCTTGCAACCGTCCGAGGTGATGAAGATCGCCTTGGTGATGGTTCTGGCGGCATACTATGACTGGTTGCCGCTGCACCGCACGTCGCGCCCGCTGTGGGTTCTGGTGCCCATTATCTTCACCATCATCCCGGTTCTTTTGGTGCTGCGCCAGCCGGACCTTGGCACCTCGCTTTTGTTGATCATGGGGGGCGGTGCGGTCATGTTTTTGGCCGGTGTGCACTGGGCTTATTTCGTGACGGTGTTCGCGGCAGGCGGCGGGCTGATTTACGCGATTTTTGAAAGCCGCGGCGAAACTTGGCAGCTTTTGAAGGACTATCAATACAGACGCATCGACACGTTCTTGGACCCGTCGTCTGACCCCTTGGGGGCCGGATATCACATCAGCCAAGCCAAAATCGCCCTGGGGTCCGGTGGCTGGACGGGGCGCGGTTTCATGGAAGGCACCCAATCGCGGCTGAACTTCCTGCCCGAAAAGCACACCGACTTCATCTTCACCATCTTGGCGGAAGAATTTGGCTTTGTCGGCACCATTTCGCTGCTGTTTTTATACCTGCTGCTGACCATATTTTGCATCGTCGCCGCCATGACCATGAAGGACAGGTTTTCGTCCTTGGTCACTTTGGGCATTTCCATAACCTTCTTTTTGTTCTTTGCCGTGAACATGGCCATGGTCATGGGGCTGGCCCCTGTGGTGGGGGTTCCGCTGCCCCTGGTCAGCTATGGCGGGTCGTCGATGTTGATCTTGCTGTTGGGCTTTGGCGTATTTCAAAGCGCCTATGTCCATCGACCCAAATCGAAGTCTGGGTGATGACGCTTCACATTCTTTACGCCGGGCGGGCAGACCAGTTTCAGCCGTACCAATCGGCGGTAGAGTCTGGCTTGGCCAGCCACGGGATCGCAGCCCAGGTGCGCCAAGACATCAGCCCCGACCAGGTGGATTACATCATTTATGCCCCCAACAGCGCGGTGCAGGACTTCACGCCCTTCACCCGGTGCAAAGCAGTCCTCAGCCTGTGGGCCGGAGTGGAACGGGTGGTGGGCAATCCAACGCTGACCCAACCGTTGGTGCGCATGGTGGACAGTGGTTTGTCCCAGGGCATGGTGAATTGGGTGACGGGCCACGCGTTGCGGTATTTGTTGCAGTTTGACCGGATGACCCACAATCCCGACCGCGTTTGGGACGACACGCCCCCGCCCCTTGCGCGCGACTGGCAAGTGACAATCCTGGGCTTGGGGGAACTGGGCACCGCCTGCGCCCAAGCCTTGCGCCACCAGGGGTTCCGCGTGGCGGGCTGGTCGCGCCGCCCCAAGACGGTGGACGGCGTGCAAAGCTATGCCGGTCCAGACGGGCTGATCCCGGCCCTTGCGGCGGCCAACATTGCAGTGTTGCTGTTGCCGGACACGCCGCAAACCGAAAACACGCTGAACGCCCAAACCCTGGCCGCCCTGCCCCAAGGCGCGTATGTGCTGAACCCAGGGCGCGGTCCGCAGATTGACGATGCAGCCTTACTGGCGGCGTTGGACAGTGGGCACATCGCAGGGGCCACGTTGGACGTGTTTCGCACTGAACCCCTGCCCGCGGATGATCCGTACTGGGACCACGCGTCCGTCACGGTCACACCCCACATCGCATCCGCCACGCGCACCCAAACCGCGGCCGACAGCCTGGTGGACAACATCTGCCGCGCCGAACGTGGACAGCCGCTGTTGAACGTGGTGGACCGCGCCGCCGGATATTAACGCAAGATCGGGGGGCTGTCGGGATCAGACCCCGGCGCGCCCAGGGGTTCCGGCTTGGGCGTTTGGGGGATGTCCATGCGCAGCCCGATGGCAGACAGCCGGTCGTGCAGACCTGTGCCCGTGGCCGCAAATCCCACAGCCAAGGGCGGCAGATCAGTGCCAGAAAATGTCACCATGTCTTGGATGATCTGCGACAACGCCCCTTCGGCCCCGTCCACGGCATCCACAAAGAACACCACCAATTGCGGCTGATCATCCTGTCGGGCCTGAACTTTGGCCTGCACGACAATGGCGTGATCAGCGCGGTCGCGGCAGGCGGGCAATGTGGTGTCCAACGCTTCCACCAAATTCAGATCGGCCAGGGTGGCCGGTTCCAAAGCATCAAGGCTTGGGACAGCGGCATCGGGGGCCACGTCCAGATGATCGTGCAGCCAATCCAAGGTTTGCGGGTCAATCAGGTACGACCAATCCCCTGCGCCTGGGTTGATCACGCAGCCCAGGGATTGGCCGGCCACCATTTCCACCAATGTGCGGCCCGACAAGGTGATCTGATCCGCCTGCCCGCCCGCAAAACCTGCCAAAGCATCCAAAGTGTCAAAGACCACGACGGCCTGCCCGCCTTGTACCGTTTGCACCACCGGTTCGACGGTGTCCCCCACTGCTGCGCCCTGCAACACCATGAACAGTTCCGCCCGCAAAAACGCCCCCAAGAACGCGACCCTGCGACCCGGATGATCGGGCGCCACGGCATAGCGGTCGAAGGCTGCGTGCAAGGGGGTGCTGGCGGTGGGTGCCACTCGGGGTGTGGCTGGGGGTGTCAGGGGGGATGTCATGGGGTCAAGGCGTCCTTCACGCGCGATTTCAGGGCGGGCAGGACGTCCTTTTCAAAGAACGGGTTGGCCTTCAACCAGCCCGTGTTGCGCCACGACGGATGGGGCAGCACGAACGCATCGGGGGCATAGTCCCGCCAGGCCTGCACCCGCGCGGTCACCGCCATGGACCCAGGCAAATGCCAGTCTTGGGCATAGCGTCCGATCAGCACCGTCAACTGCACCCGGCCCAGGCCCGCCATAACCCGGTCACGCCAGGTGGCGGCACACAGCTTGGGCGGGGCCAGGTCTGATCCTTGGGCGTTGTAGCCTGGAAAACAAAACGCCATGGGCAAAATGGAAAAACGTGATCGGTCATAAAACGCATCGCGGTCCACCCCCAGCCAATCGCGCAGCCGATCGCCCGATCGGTCATCAAAGGGGATGCCGGATTGGTGCACCCGCATCCCCGGCGCTTGGCCCGCCAACAAGATCGGGGCATCGGGGTTGAACCAGACCACCGGGCGCGGGCGGTGGGCTGTTTGGGTGCCTGCAAACCGCGTGGCACACAAGGTACAGTCGCGAATTTGCTGCTGCAGGTCCTGCATACCGTTGTTCCCCGCGGGCCTTTTGCATTATGTGGCCCCGACTCAAAAGAAAAAGAAGACCACCAACTGCGGAGTACCGTGATGTATCGCGTCAGTAAATTCATCTCTGAATATTCAGTTCTGCTGATTTTGGGCGCAGTGATCGCCCTGATCTGGGGCAACTTGGATCCCAAAGGATATCACCACTTTGTCGAATGGCCGCTGTGGTTCAACGACTATGTCGGGATGTCCACCGAAGACTGGATCAAGAAATACGGCAAAGGCTATGACGCGTTTGCCTATTCCGAAACGTCCAAGGTCTTGTCGCTGCATTATCTTGTGAACGACATGTTGATGGCCTTCTTCTTCGCCGTCGCCGCGAAAGAAGTCTGGGAAGCCGTGATCTTGAAAAATGGCAGCTTGCGCGGACGCAAAGCCGCCACCCCGCTGATCGCCACCGTTGGCGGCATGGCAGGCCCCATCACCGTGTATCTGGGCTTGGCGGCGTTTCTGGGGTCCGACACCTATGACGCTGTGGCCAACGGTTGGGCCATCCCCACGGCCACCGACATCGCGTTTTCGTACCTTGTGGGGCGCTTGGTGTTTGGCGCGGGCCACCCTGCCGTGCGCTTCTTGCTGCTGCTGGCCATCGCCGATGACGCGGCGGGCCTGATCATTTTGGCGGTATTCTATCCCCAAGGGGACCTGTCCCTGGCGTGGTTGCTGCTGTCGTTCGGCGGCGCCTTGGCGGTGTTCTTGGTGTTCAACTATCTGCCGCGTCGCATGGATCGGGGCAACCAATTGCGCCCCATGTCCACACGCGTGCGCAAGGCGTTTTCCTTCTGGCCCTATGCCGTGGCGGCGGCCCTGTCGTGGTACGGCTTCATGCGCGCGGGCTTGCACCCGTCTTTGGGTCTGTTGCCGGTGGTGCCAGCCATCCCCCACGCAGACCGCGCCTTTGGGATATTCTCAGAAGCGGAAAAATACCTGACCGACCTGTTGAACCAGATCGAACACGGGCTGAAATACCCGGTGGAGATCATCCTGTTCTTCTTTGGCCTTCTGAACGCCGGGGTGGAATTCAGTTCCATGGGCAGCGCCACATGGTTGGTGTTGGCGGGCTTGATGGTGGGCAAACCCTTTGGTGTTTTGCTGTTCGGCTGGATCGGCGCGCGGGTGTTGAACCTGGGCTTGCCCGAAGGCATGCGGGTGGTTGACCTGTTCGTGATCGGCTGTGTGGCCGCCATCGGCTTTACGGTCAGCCTGTTTATCGCGTCCGTCGCCTTTGAAAGCGGGCCCATCCAAGAAGCCGCCAAAATGGGTGCCTTGTTCAGCTTTGCCGCCACGATCCTGTCCTTTGTGGCCGGATATCTGGCCAAAGTGGAAAAAAAGCACCTGTAATCGGCGGAAGCCTGCCCAATTGATTGTTTATCCTGGCGCGATGATTGCCGCGCCAGGATAAGTATTGTTGCCTGTGCACCCGCAATTCTGCCATAATTGCGGTACAAAAAACGGAAATTAAACCAATATAGGCACAGGTGGACGGGAACCTCCGTCGGTTTAGCGGTGCGAAAGCAAGGGCAGATGCTGGAATTTGAAAACGTCAGCAAATCGTTTTGGACAGGAACACAGCGCAAAGTGATCCTGGACCGGGCCTCTTTTCGCGTGGAACTGGGCAAATCCTTAGGGATCTTGGCCCCCAATGGCACCGGCAAATCCACCTTGATCAATATGATGGCCGGATTGGAAAAACCCGATGAAGGGGCCATCATCCGCGGGTGCAACATTTCGTTCCCCTTGGGGTTCATGGGCGGGGTCGTCAGCAAACACACCGCCAAGGAAAACGCCCGCTATATCGCCCGTCTTTATGGGCTGGACCCGGACTATGTCGAAGCGTTCTGCCGCTGGATGGTGGACATCAAGGAATACTTCGACATGCCCATCGCCACCTACAGTTCGGGCATGCGGTCGCGCTTCACCTTCGCGCTGATGCTGGCTTTGGACTTCGACATGTATTTGATCGACGAAGGCATGCCATCTTCCACAGACGTGGATTTCAACAAAAAAGCCGGGGATATCCTGCGGGAACGCCTGGCAAACACCACTGTCGTTATCGTCAGCCACCAGCCCAAAACGCTGGAAAAATTCGCATCCTCTGCAGGGGTGCTGATCAATGGTCGGTTCACGATGTTCGACACTTTGGATGAGGCGAAAGAGCTCTATGACTACGAAACTCAAAGCTAAAAAATATCGCACGCCGCAGCCGATCCAACCGCAGGCGGCCCCTGCCCCCAAGCCCAAGCCAAAACTGGCCGAAGTGGCCAAAGATGAACCGCTTTTGCCGTCGGTGGATGAACAAGGCGAAACGCCTGACATCGGCCCACGACCAACGCCCCCCGGCACGGCCCAAGCCGCACCCGACGGGGCCATTGATGCCATCCGCAAAGAAGGGCTGACCGGGCGCCAGTTGCGCATGGCGCGGCGCACGGCCCAACGCCACAACATCCCCGCTACATCCGATTTCGACGCCGTACGCTTGTTGCGCGACCAAGGCATCGACCCGTTCCAACGCACCAGCATGCTGGACATGGCCAAACCGGCCGACGGGGCCAACAGCCAAGCCTTGGCCAAAGTGGACACAGTGCAACTGCCGCAAACGGTGGCCCAAGGCGAAACCTTGCCGTCCACCGAAGTGGAAGACCCCGCCGCCCGCCGCGCCACAGAGATTGAGAAAATCCAGCGCGACATCATTCGTCGCCGCCAAAAGCGGATGACCCTGTTGGGGGTGCGCTTGGCGTTCTTTGTCGGCCTGCCAGGATTGGTGTGCGGTTGGTATTTCTACAACATCGCCACCCCGATGTACGCCACCAAGTCGTCATTCTTGATCCAACAAAATGAATCGTCTGCCCTGGCCGCCCCTGGGGCCGGTGGTCTTGGCGGCCTGATCGGCGGGGGCGGTCCCACCATTCAAGATTCCATCGCCGTGCAAGGTTATCTGACATCGGCAGCAGCCATGCGGCGGCTTGACGGTGATTTGGGCTTCAAAGCGCATTTCAGCGGCGAAGACATCGACCCGTTGACCCGGTTGGACGAAGACAGCTCGGACCAGGCGGCTTACAAAATCTACAAAAAGAACGTGAAAATCGGGTACGATCCCACCGAAGGCATCATCAACATGGAAGTGATCGCCGCCAGCCCCCAGGCCAGCGAAGATTTTTCCAAAGCTTTGATCGGATATGCCGAAGAACAAGTGTCTGATCTGACGCTGCGCCTGCGCGAAGACCAAATGCGCGGCGCACGCGAAAGCTTTCAAGATGCAGAATCCAAACGCGCCGAAGCCCTGGACCGGGTCACCCAACTGCAGCAATCCTTGGGAATTGTGGACGCTGTGGGCGAAAACGCTGCCATCCTGGGCCAAATTTCGGGGCTGGAAGCGGAACTGTCCATCTTGAACCAGCGTCTGGACGTGCAGTTGGCCAACCGCCAACCCAACGCTGCGCGCGTCAATGGCTTGCAGTTGCAAATTCGCACAAAGCTGGATGAAATCTCTCGGCTGCGCAGCCAATTGACCGAAGACAACAGCGCTGAACGGTCCATCGCCACCAAAACGGCCCAGTTGCGTGTGGCCGAAGCGGACTATGAAACCCGTAACCTGATGCTGCAAACAGCCCTGCAATCGCTGGAAACCGCGCGGGAAGCGGCGGACCGACAGGCGCGTTACTTGGCCCCGTCGATCCCCCCTGTGGCCCCCGACGAACCCACCTATCCGCGTAAGTTTGAAAACACCGTCTTGGCGTTTTTGATCTTCGGCGGGATCTATTTGATGATGTCCCTGACCGCGTCGATCTTGCGCGAACAGGTGTAAGCCCGCTTTGAACCAACACTTATGTGCCGCCCCATCCCGGGCGGCACTTTTACGAAATGAAGGAGGACAGCCGTGCCCAAACCTTTGACCGAAGTCACCCAAAACACCTGGGAATTTCTGCGCGACCCGATGATCACCCCCACGGGGTTTCGCGAATATGACGCGCGCTGGAAGTTCCCTGACGAAGTAAACTTGCCCGGCATCACCGCCATTGGGCTTGGCTTGGGCACACAAATCCGCCGCCGCGGGATCGACCCCGTGATCGCCGTTGGCAACGATTATCGCGACTATTCCTTGTCGATCAAAAACGCCCTGATCGTGGGGCTGATGCAGGCCGGCATGCACGTCAAAGACATCGGCCCTGCCCTGTCGCCCATGGCCTATTTCAGCCAATTCCACTTGGACGTGCCTGCCGTCGCCATGGTCACCGCAAGCCACAACCCCAACGGTTGGACGGGCGTCAAAATGGGCTTTGACCGCCCCTGCACCCACGGCCCCGATGAAATGGCCGAACTGCGCGACATCGTGTTGAACGGCGAAGGCCAGGCCCACCCGGGCGGGCAATACGAATTCGTGGACGGCGTTAAAGACGCTTACATGGACGACCTGGTGGGGGATTTCAAAGTCTCTCGCCCGTTGAAGGTTGTGTGCGCCACCGGCAACGGCACGGCCAGCGCCTTTGCCCCTGAACTGTTCAAACGGATGGGGGTCGAAGTTGTCGAAAGCCACAATGCGTTGGATTACACCTTCCCCCACTACAACCCCAACCCAGAAGCCATGGAAATGCTGCACGACATGTCCGCATCCGTGAAGGCCAGCGGGGCCGACATGGCCCTGGGCTTCGACGGAGACGGCGACCGCTGCGGCGTGGTGGATGATGAAGGGGAAGAGATTTTCGCCGACAAAGTTGGCGTGATCATGGCCCGCGACTTGGCCAAGCTTTATCCCGGGTCCACCTTTGTGGCCGACGTCAAATCCACCGGCCTGTTCGCCAGTGACCCTGACCTGCAAGCGGCGGGCATTAAGGCAGATTACTGGAAAACCGGTCACAGCCACATGAAACGGCGCGTCAAAGAAATTGGCGCATTGGCGGGGTTTGAAAAATCGGGCCACTACTTCTTAGCCGAACCCATTGGGCGCGGGTACGACTGCGGCATGCGCGTGGCGGTGGAAATCTGCAAGTTGATGGACCGCAACCCAGACATGAAAATGTCCGACCTGCGTAAGGCGCTACCCAAAACCTATTCGTCCCCCACCATGTCGCCCTACTGCGCGGACACGGAAAAATACGACGTCTTGGCGCGCATCGTCGCCCATTTGGAAGACCATGCTGCCAAGGGCGGTACCATCGGCGGGCGCGCCATCAAAGAGGTGGTGACCGTCAACGGCGCCCGGGTGATTTTGGACAACGGCGGTTGGGGTTTGGTGCGCGCATCGTCCAACACGCCCAATTTGGTGGTGGTCTGCGAAAGCCCCGAAAGCGACGCCGAATTGCGCGCAATCTTCGCCGACATCGACGCGGCCATCCGCACCGAACCATCGGTGGGCGACTACGACCAAACGCTTTGATTTTCACGCCCCGGGGGGCTTGCAACGCCCCCCCAACTTGCGTATTCGGGCGCAGCGTTGGGATGTAGCTCAATGGTAGAGCAACGGTTTTTGGTACCGTAGGCTGTAGGTTCGAGTCCTACCATCCCAGCCAACCACCCTTGATCGAAACGCCGTTCAGAGACCGCACTGGATTAGCGCGTGTTTTCCGATGCTAAGAGATCAGCGCTGGTCGCAGAGACCATCTACTGGCCAGTCCTAACGGCAAATTACGCGCCAGTCTCTGATCCCGATTTCGGCGTGTACCAGTGGGTTTTGGGAGGGTCAGAGCCGCGCGATCATGGCGCACTGCGCATCCCAATCTGACGGTAGCTTGTTGCGCTTCACCCATTCGGACGTGAACCCAACTGGTTGTTTCCCGTCGTAGACATCCTCAATGATGTCCGGCGCAAGGAACGCGAACTCGATCAGATGCTGCACATTGCGTTTGGAGGTGCCCAGCTTGTCTGCAATCTGGCTGTAGCTCTTCCCGCTGCATACCAGCTCGAGCACCTGCCGTCCTTTGGCGATATTGCGGAAAAGCGTTTCATCCCTCTGGCGCTGTTCACCGCCGAGGATCAGCTTCGTCTCAACGCCCCGGCGGCGGAGCTGGAAAGAAGCATCAAAACGGAGGAATGTTCCGTCTATCTGATTTGTTGGAAGCTCCAGCAGCTGGGCCAAGCGTTCCTTGTCGAGCTCCACTTCCAGACGCCCAGGTTGAATCTTTGCTCTCTGGATCGTTGAGAGACCCTCGGCCACCGCTTCTGCTGTGTTTCCAGCGAGTTTATCAAGCCGTTTCCCAAGCAAGGTGATCTCAGCGCTGTCAGCTCCAAAAATGAGCCCTGCCCTTACAGCGGGCCTTGCAAGGTGGTCCCTCAGTGCAGTGAACAGCTTCCGTTCCAACTCATCCGCTGGCAGACGCCATGCATCCGGATGCTCATCCCGCGTCCCCCGCACCAACCGGTGCGAGATGTAGTACCGAAGTCGCGTTCCTGTCCTCAACCGTGCATGGCTAGGGCTTAGAAAATCACCCGTTTCATCGAAGAGCTTTCCGGTCAGCGGTGAGGCTTTGGTCTTGCGTCGCCCACGGGCGCGGTCCCTGCCCTGCCGCTTATTGTTGGCGTTTTCAAGCAAACGATCCTGGATTGCATCCCAATCCGTTGGTTCGATGATTGGCGGATGTTGTCCGTCATATACCTTGGTCTTGTGACGAATGCGTCCTGCATAAACCGGATTGGTCAGGATGTGATGAACGTGCCCAAAACTGAACGGCTTGCCCCCGCGCGTGATCCCTGAAGAAGATGTCCGGACGGAAGTTCTGATCTTCCTACGATCCAGCAACTCCTTAACTGCTTTGACCCGGCCCTCGGCATAGTAGGCATCGTAGATCAGCCTGATTACTTTGGCCTCCTCCTCGTGGATAACCAGCGTGCGCCCTTCGCTGCGGTATCCCAAGGGAACAAAGCCCCCCATCCACATGCCTTTGCGCTTCGACGCCGCGATCTTATCGCGAATTCGCTCAGATGTGACCTCACGCTCGAACTGCGCAAAAGACAGCAGCATGTTCAGCGTGAGCCGTCCCATGCTTGTCGCTGTGTTGAAGGATTGCGTGACCGATACAAACGTGGCCTCCGCCTCGTCCAGGATGTCCACTATCTTCGAGAAGTCAGACAGAGACCGCGTCAAGCGGTCGATCTTGTAGACCACGACTTGGTCGATCTGTCCGGCCCGGATCCCCTCCAGCAGACGCTTGAGCCCCGGCCTTTCCATCGTACCACCAGAGATACCGCCATCATCGAATTGATCCGGAAGGCAGACCCAGCCCTCATGTTTTTGACTTAAGATGTAAGCTTCGCAGGCCTCGCGCTGTGCGTGTAGCGAGTTGAACTCTTGCTCCAAGCCATCATCCGAGCTTTTCCGCGTATAGATCGCACAGCGAACCTTGCGTACCTTCATGTTGTTGCTTCAGGCGTAACGTGAGCTGCAGCTTTACCCGATGCTGCGGGCTTCCGCGTCTTTAGCCCAAAGAAGCGTGGCCCCGACCAATTCGTCCCGGTGATGTGACGCGCGACCGCTGTGAGGCTGTCAAACCGCCGCCTATCCAGAACAAACCCAGTCTCTGTTACCTCGACCTGATACCGTCGCCCGTTCCATTCCCGCACAAGCTGGGCTCCGGGCTTCAGCCCGACCTTTGGCTTGGCCACCATCTCACCCGCCGCAACGTTCTCTAGCGCCTTCGAAACCTCAGCGCGCAAACCGCCCTGCGCTTGCATCTTGAAATGATGTTCCAACACCCGCCGGATGAACTCAGTCGCCACACGTCCGGATGGCGACGCCCCGAAGGTCTCTCGCCATAACTCCACCACCTCAACGCGCTCGATGGTTGCAAGGGAAGTTAGATCGAAAGGCATCTCCCCAGTCATTGATGAAATTCCCGCGAGCGCAGGCGTACAAGAGTGACCGCGGATTGCTCGATGAGCTGATCTAGTCGACCCAGCAATCTTTCAATTTCGGCCAAATCTAATTCCGGCTGCTGACCAGCAGCGGCCGCCGTCACAGCGTCTTCCAACGCCATGGTCAGCTCGGCGAACAAGCCTGCCCTGGTGTCATCCCTCGAGCCTCGCTCTGCATCAGCTGATTTGTCTGTGTCGTCCATGCTTCGACACACGCTCTGTTCTGCGATGAAGTCCAGTCGTACGAACTCAGAGGGCGACGACCAGTCGGCAAAATCCGAAGCTAGACTGCCAAAAATCGACACCATG
>JAHDDS010000098.1 GCA_020629235.1 Planktomarina sp. | reverse complement strand
GTCGACATGCTGGGCATGGACATCATCATCTGCACCACGGCGAAAACCGACGCAGAAGCCAAAGCGCTGTTGAAGAACTTCAACATGCCTTTCAACAGTTAAGGGGAGCGACGCAATATGGCTAAGAAATCCATGATCGCCCGCGAAGTGAAGCGTGAAAAGCTGGTGAAGAAATACGCCGCCAAACGTGCCGAACTGAAAGAAATCGCCCGCGACGAAAGCCGCCCAATGGAAGAACGGTTCAAGGCCCAGCTGAAGCTGGCCAAACTGCCCCGCAATTCCAGCGCGACACGTCTGCACAACCGCTGCCAACTGACAGGCCGCCCGCACGCTTACTATCGTAAGCTGAAGGTCAGCCGGATTGCCCTGCGCGAACTGGGTTCGCAAGGTCTGATCCCGGGCCTCGTGAAGTCCAGCTGGTAAGGAGAGTATGATATGAACGATCCTATCGGTGATATGCTGACCCGCATCCGCAATGGTGCGATGCGCGGCAAGTCCACTGTATCCACCCCGGCATCCAAAATGCGCACCCGCGTGTTGGATGTGTTGGCCGACGAAGGCTATATCCGTGGGTACGAATCCACCCAAGACACCAATGGTCATCCGGCCATTGAAATCAGCCTGAAGTACTTTGACGGTGCCCCCGTGATCCGCGAAATGAAGCGCGTGTCCAAGCCGGGCCGTCGGGTGTATCTGGGCGTGAACGACATCCCACAAGTCCGTCAGGGCCTGGGTGTTGCGATCGTATCCACATCCAAAGGCGTAATGACCGATGCCAGTGCGCGCAGCCAAAATGTTGGCGGCGAAGTACTGTGCACCGTGTTCTAAGGAGGGATCAATGTCTCGTATTGGTAAAAGACCAGTTGAGCTGCCTTCCGGTGTAACCGCATCGGTGTCGGGCCAGACCATCACGGTCAAAGGCGCGAAGGGTGAGCGCAGCTTTACCGCAACCGATGATGTCACCATCGCGGTTGAGGACAACGCAGTGAAAGTCGATCCACGTGGCAAGTCCAAACGGGCCCGCCAGCAGTGGGGCATGTCGCGCACCATGGTGCAAAACCTGGTGACGGGTGTGACCGACGGCTTCAAAAAAGAGCTTGAGATCAACGGCGTTGGTTACCGGGCACAGATGCAGGGATCGACCCTGAAACTGTCCCTGGGGTACAGCCACGACGTGAACTTTGAGGTGCCACAGGGTGTGACCGTCACAGCCCCCAAGCCCACAGAGATCATCATCGAAGGGTCTGATCAACAACTCGTCGGTCAAGTCGCGGCCAACATCCGCGAATGGCGCAAGCCCGAGCCGTACAAAGGCAAAGGCATCAAGTACAAAGACGAGTACATCTTCCGCAAAGAAGGGAAGAAGAAGTAATGGCAAATTCAAAACGCACATTGTTTCTGAAACGCCGTCTGCGCGTTCGCAACAAACTTCGCCGGATCAACACAGGCAAACCCCGTTTGTCGGTGCATCGGTCGTCCAAAAACATCTCTGTTCAGGTGATCGACGATCTGCAGGGCAAAACCTTGGCGTCAGCGTCCACCTTGGAAAAGGATCTGGGCGTTGTGGGCAAGAACAACAAAGAAGCTGCGGCCAAGGTGGGGTCGGCCATTGCCGAACGCGCCAAGAAAGCTGGCGTCGAAGAAGTGTTGTTCGACCGCGGTGGATTCTTGTTCCACGGCAAAATCCAAGCCCTGGCCGACGCAGCCCGCGAAGGCGGTCTGAAGTTTTAAGACATGTGGTGGTGCGCCATGGGCGCACCCCGCGAAATCCCGTGTAGGGTGTCGCCCCTGGCGCGCCTTCGATGGCCGGGCACATGATGTGACTGCGGCTGAGACAGATGAAATGAAAGAGGTCCCATATGGCCAGAGATGACAACCGCGGGCGCGGTCGCGATCGCGACGAAGCCCCAGAATTCGCCGACCGCTTGGTCGCCATCAATCGCGTATCCAAAACCGTAAAAGGTGGTAAGCGCTTCGGTTTTGCAGCCCTGGTGGTTGTGGGTGACCAAAAAGGCCGCGTCGGCTTCGGCAAAGGCAAAGCCAAAGAGGTGCCAGAGGCGATCCGCAAGGCAACCGAACAAGCCAAACGCCAGATGGTTCGCGTGCCACTGCGCGAAGGCCGCACATTGCACCACGACATCGAAGGCCGTCATGGCGCCGGTAAAGTGATGATGCGCACAGCACCACAGGGTACTGGGATCATCGCCGGTGGTCCAATGCGGGCCGTGTTTGAAATGCTGGGTGTGCAAGACGTGGTGGCGAAATCCATCGGGTCGCAAAACCCATACAACATGATCCGCGCCACCATGAACGGGCTGGGCAAAGAATCCAGCCCCCGTCAGGTGGCACAGCGTCGTGGTAAAAAAGTGGCTGACATCTTGGGGGCCAAAGATGCCCCCGCAGCCGCAGACGCGTAAGGAGACAGATCGATGGCGAAAACAATCGTAGTCAAACAAATCGGTTCTCCGATCCGTCGCCCTGCCAAACAGCGCGAAACCTTGATCGGCCTGGGTCTGAACAAAATGCACCGCACACGCGAACTGGAAGACACCCCTTCCGTGCGCGGCATGATCCGCAAAATCCCCCACCTGGTGGAGATCGTGGAAGAGAAGGGCTAAATTTCCAAAACGGAAATTTGCCCAAACTCTGATACAGAATTTGAAGCCCCGCAGCGATGCGGGGTTTTCTTTTGATACATGGACAAATCGGGTCCCTTGTCAGGATCGGGGACATCCCCTATACGCCCGACTCACAATCTAATGCCGTGTTGGGGGCCTCATCGCTTCGCGTCCCTATTCCGGCCTGAAAGGAAGCGACATGAGACTGCACGAACTGCGGGACAATCCCGGTGCAACCCAATCCAAAAAACGCAAGGGCCGTGGTCCTGGGTCTGGCAAAGGTAAAACTGCCGGCCGTGGTATCAAAGGGCAAAAGTCCCGTTCGGGTGTTGCGATCAAAGGGTACGAAGGCGGCCAAATGCCCCTGTACCAACGCTTGCCAAAGCGTGGGTTCAACAAACCAAACCGTGCGAAATTCGCGGTCATCAACCTGGGCATCATCCAGAAGTTCATCGATGCGGGCAAATTGTCTGGCGACATCACAGAAGACAGCCTGGTGGAATCTGGTGCGGTCCGTCGCAAGTTGGACGGCGTGCGCGTTCTGGCCAAAGGCGACTTTTCCGCCAAAGCCAAGATCACTGTCACCGGTGCTTCGGGTGCCGCTGTGAAAGCTGTGGAAGCGGCTGGCGGGTCACTGACGGTCACGAAGGCGGCACCTGCCGGGGAATAAACGCTTGTGGGCAGGCTATGGCCTGCCTATCTATGCATCTGAATTTCCAAAGCGCCGCCCCGCACCGGAAGGCGGCGCTTTTGTTTTTGGGGAGTGATACATGGCCTCTGCCGCCGAGCAAATGGCATCCAACCTAAGCTGGTCCACCCTGGGCAAAGCGACAGAGTTGCGCCAACGCATCTTTTTCACCATCGGACTTTTGATCGTATACCGTTTGGGGACGTACATCCCCGTTCCGGGCATCGATTCCGTAGCGTTGCAACAGTTTATGGACCAAGCATCCCAGGGCATCGGCGGCGTGTTGTCGATGTTCACGGGCGGCGCTTTGGGGCGCATGGGCATCTTTGCCCTGGGCATCATGCCCTATATCTCGGCCTCTATTATCGTGCAGCTTCTGGGGGCCATGTGGGAACCGCTGAAGCAGCTGAAGAAAGAAGGCGAACAGGGCCGCAAGAAGATCAACCAATACACCCGCTACGGCACCGTGGTGCTTGCCACGTTCCAGGCGTACGGCATGGCCGTGGGCCTGCAATCGGGCGATCTGGTCACCAACCCAGGGCCGTTCTTTATTGCATCGGCTGTGATCACCCTGGTGGGTGGCACCATGTTCCTGCTGTGGTTGGGCGAACAGATCACCGCACGGGGCATCGGCAACGGGATTTCGCTGATCATTTTCGTGGGCATCATCGCTGAATTGCCCGCCGCCTTTGCACAATTCTTCGAACAGGGGCGGACAGGCGCCATCAGCGCGGGCGTTGTCCTGGGCGTGATCGCGATGTTGCTGCTGACTTTGGCCTTCGTGGTGTTCATGGAACGCAGCCTGCGCAAGGTGCACATTCAATATCCCCGCCGCCAAGTGGGGATGAAGGTGTACGACGGTGGCCAAAGCCACTTGCCCATCAAGGTGAACCCTGCGGGCGTGATCCCGGCAATCTTCGCATCTGCCCTTCTGCTGCTGCCCACGACCCTGTCGACATTTTCGGGCAACCAGACGGGGCCGGTAATGTCGTTCCTGTTGGCTTGGTTCGGTCCGGGCCAGCCCGCATACCTGGCGTTCTTCACGTTCATGATCGTCTTCTTCACGTATTTCTATACCAAGGAAGTGGCGTTCAAGACGGACGATGTGGCCGACAATCTGAAAAACCAAAACGGGTTTATCCCCGGTATTCGCCCAGGTGCGAAAACAGCGGAATACCTGGACTACGTGGTGACGCGGCTGTTGGTGCTGGGGTCTGGCTATCTGGCGCTGGTCTGTTTGGTGCCCGAGATTTTCCGCAACCAGTTTGCCATCACAGCGTATTTCGGGGGTACGTCGATCCTGATTATCGTGTCGGTGGGGATGGATACGATCCAGCAAGTCCAGTCGCATCTGCTGGCCCACCAATACGAAGGCCTGCTTGAAAAGTCGCAATTGCGCGGGAAGAAAAACCGCAAGAAGGGACCGGCACGCCGATGAACATTATTCTGTTGGGCCCCCCCGGTGCAGGCAAAGGCACCCAAGCGCAAAAATTGGTGGACAGCCGAAATATGGTGCAATTGTCCACCGGCGATATGCTGCGTGCCGCCAAGACATCCGGGACAGACATGGGCAAAAAGGTCGCGGCCATTATGGACGCGGGCGAACTTGTCACCGATGAAATCGTCATCGGTTTGATCGAAGAAAAGCTGGACGGAGAATCGGGCGGCGGTTTCATCTTCGACGGCTTCCCCCGGACGTTGGCCCAGGCTGATGCATTGAGCGACCTGCTGGATCGCAAAGGTGCGTCCTTGGACGCGGTGATCGAATTGGAAGTGAATGACGACGTTTTGGTGGACCGCATCATCGGCCGCGCCCGCGACGCCGTTGCCGCAGGCGGCACCGCCCGCGCAGACGACAACGCTGAAAGCCTGAAAATTCGATTGATGGAATACTACAAAAAGACGTCGCCGCTGCTGGGGTATTACTATGCCAAAGGACAGTTGACGTCGGTTAATGGC
>JAHDDS010000097.1 GCA_020629235.1 Planktomarina sp. | reverse complement strand
TTGTAAAATTCCAGCACTGTTTTCAGCTTGGATGTGTCTTCATTCACTGACCCATCCGCATTCACAGGCGAATAACCCGCAGCCAGCGAAATGTGTTCGATCAACTGCATCATGTATGTTTCGTCGATCTTGGTGGCCGCCACAAACCCGTACATGTTGGGTGGGTTGTGCAGTTTGGCCATGGCCGCTTGCACCGCGTCAAACGACGTTGGTGCCGCCAAACCCATGCTGTCGAACAGGTCCTTGCGGTACACCACCAACTGGGTCCAGCCATCGGTGGGGACCGACACAGTTTCCCCGTCCACAGACGCCATGCCCAAAGGACCTGCCGCGAACGACCCTGCACCCAGGTTTTCAATCACTTCGCTGGCCGCAGCGGTGTCCAGCATCCCGGCAGACGCAAACGGCAGCAAGTGCTGCACCGTGTGGTTCAACACGTCTGGCAAATCGCCCGCAGCAAAGGCCGCAGTGGCGCGCGTGGCGATGTCTTTTTCGGTGACGGGCACAACGTTCACAGTGTGGCCTGTTTTGGCATTGAAGGCCGCAGCGATGCGTTCCTGGGCCGCCATCCGGTCAGGCTGTTCTTCCATGGTCCACATGGTGATTGTGTCTGCAAAGGCAGCCGTGGACAGCGCTGTGGACAGCAAAAGCCCTGTGGCAAAGGTTCCAAACCGTTTCATCTTGTTTCCTCCCTCGATGTGGTTTGTGGCGTGGTTCTAATCCCCGTGGGGGGACCATCACTTTTCCGGCGCACCAGTTCGGCACGTCGCAAAACTTGGAAATCTTCTGGTTTGCCGCCGTCGATGATCGACAACAGCATATCGCCCAACTGCCGCCCCGAATGGGACTGGGGCTGGGCCAGGGTGGTCAGCGGCGGGTTGGTGTGCCGCCCCATCCAAACCCCGTCATAGCCGATGACCGACACATCTTTGCCGGGCACCCAGCCTTTGGCGCGCACGGCGGCCAAAGCGCCGATGGCTTGCACGTCGTTCACGCACAGCAGCGCCGTGGGGTGGGGCGGGCTGGACAGCAGATCGAACGCCGCCCGTTCGCCGCCTTCATCAGTCAATTCGGCAATGGACACGAAGTCAGGGTCAAACGCCAAACCGTTGGCCTTCAGCCCGTCCTTGTATCCGTCAAAGCGGTCTTGGGCGAAGTTTTGGTACGACGGCGCGCCGACAAACCCGATGCGGCGGTGCCCTTGGGCGGTCAAATGATCCACCGCATCGGCAAAGGCTTGCCGCCCATCGACATCGTACCAGGCGTAACCTGCGTCATCCTTGGCGCGGCCGTGCACGATGAACGGAAAACCGGACGATTTGAGAAAGTCGATGCGGGCGTCCACCTTGGCAGGGCGTGACAGCACAACGCCGGACACTTTGCCCGACGCCACCAATTTGCGCAGGGTCTGCAGTTCATCTTCCGCCGATTGGGGCTGCACCACCAGCAGATCCCACGCCCGCTTGGCCAGGGCATCCCCCAGCCCCTGCAGCAGTTCGGACACAAATGGCGTGGACAGGGCGCTGCGGCTGGTGGGCATCAAATACGCCACCGCTTCGGCCCGCCCTGTGGCCAACCGGCGGGCGGTATGGTTGGGTTTGTACCCCAACGCGTCCGCCGCTTTTTGCACTTTTTCGCGGGTGGCCGCTGAAATGTCCGGATAATTGTTCATGGCGCGCGAAACCGTGCCTTCAGCCAAGCCCAAATGCTGTGCTAAGTCTTTCAGACTGACGCGTGCCATATTGAATCTCCCTGACCGAAAGGCTATTCCGAAAGCGCTTTCGGAAACAAGAGATTTTCTGCAGCGCCAACGGAGGGCCCAAATGAAACGTTCACAAGTCAATGAAATCATTCAACAATCTGATGATTTTATCCGGTCTTTCAATTTTCAGCTGCCGCACTTCGCCTATTGGTCCTTGGCCGAATTCAAAGCCAACGCCACCCGCGCAGGTGGAATCATCCAGGCCGGGTTGGGCTGGGACATCACCGACTATGGCGCAGGGGATTTTGACGCCATGGGCCTGTTCTTGTTCACCACCCGCAACGGGTTTCAGGCCGATTTGGCCGCCGGTGGGGGGATGTGTTACGCGGAAAAGATCATGATTTCGCGTCACGACCAGATTTCCCCCATGCATCGCCACATCCTGAAGACCGAAGACATCATCAATCGCGGCGGCGCGACCCTGGCGATTGAAATGTTCGAAAGCGATTTCGAAGGCCGTTTGGACCCCAAAGCCCCGGTGAACGTGGCCTGCGACGGGATCGCAGAAAGTTTCGCTGCGGGCCACGTCTTGCTGTTGGAACCGGGCCAATCCGTGACGCTGCGGCCAGGCAATTGGCACAAGTTCTGGGGCGAAGGCGGGGACGTGTTGATCGGCGAAGTATCGGGCGTCAACGACGACACCACAGACAACATTTTCGTCGATCCCATCGGGCGGTTTGCCGACATCGAAGAAGACGTGGACCCGCTGCACCTGTTGGTCTCAGACTACGCCACCTTTCTGTAAGTCCCGGCCTTTGGGGTCGGGGTGTTAGCGCCCAACAAAAATCACTCGCCCGGGGTGAAAAGACAGGCTACACCGCCCCAAAACCCCGCAATGGAAGGAAGCGGCGATGATTGTGTGCTGCGGCGAAGCGTTGATCGACATGATCCCCAGTGAAACGGCAGACGGGCGGGCGTGCATGGTGCCGACCCCCGGCGGGGCCGTGTTCAACACGGCCATTGCCTTGGGGCGATTGGGGGCGGACGTGGGCTTGTTCACCGGCATATCGGACGACCTGTTCGGGCAGATGTTGCAGGGGGCGTTGACCGCCAGCGACGTGTCCTGCGCACACCTGAAAACCATGGATGCGCCGTCCAGTTTGGCGTTTGTGTCGCTGACCAACGGCCAGGCAAAATACACGTTTTACACCCAAGGGGCGGCTGACACGCAGTTGCAACCGCACGATGTGCCCGCGGGACTGGCCGGGGCAAAGGCGCTGTTTTTCGGCGGCATCAGCCTGTGCACGGACCCCACCGCCAGCACCTTGGAAGCGGTGATGGTTCAAGCCAGCGGCGCGGGCACTGTGACCATGATCGACCCCAACATTCGCCCGGCTTTCATCAAGGACGAAGCCGCCTATCGTGCGCGCTTGGGGCGGATGATGGCGGTGGCCGACATTGTGAAACTGTCCGACGAAGACCTGGCCTGGGTGGCAGGGGACAACGGCGACATGGCCGCCCAAGCCCAGGCATTGGGGTTGCAAGATCACGCGCTGTTGTTGGTCACCCTGGGGGCCGACGGGGCATGCATTTACCGCGCGGGGCAGGTGCTGTGTCGCGTGGCGGGCCAACCGGCCAAGGTGGTGGACACCATCGGCGCGGGCGACACATTCAACGCCGGCGTCTTGGCGGCCCTGCACGACGGCGGGCTGTTGTCGCGCGCGGGCCTTGCGGGCCTGACCGGCCCCGACCTGGCCCCCCACATTGCCTTCGCCAATGCCTGTGCAGCCCACACGGTGTCCAAACCCGGGGCCGATCCGCCCTGGCGGCGCGATCTGGCGGGGCTGTAAAAAAATCTTTGAAGGCGGCGGCATCGGTGGCTACCTCTGGCCCCCAAGGGTTGATAGGTTGCGGCCATGAACACCACAGCTTTGACATTGGATGCTTTGGCCTGCGGCCGGGGCGGACGGCGGGTGCTGGACGGGCTGTCCTTGCAGGTGGCTTGGGGGCAGTGCGTCGTTCTGCGCGGCCCCAATGGCGTGGGCAAAACCACGTTGTTGCGCACCCTGGCTGGGCTGCAGGCCCCCGTGGCGGGGCAGGTTCTGTGCCAGTCGGACGACATTGCCTTTGGCGGCCACGCCGACGCGGTGAAGCCAACGCTGACGGCGCGTGAAAACCTGGATTTCTGGGCCAGTCTGTACGGTGGGGCGGACACCCGCGCGGCCCTGGCGGCGTTTGGTTTGACCGCACTGTCCCACCGCCCGGCGGCGGCCCTGTCTGCGGGGCAAAAGCGCCGCTTGGGTCTGGCCCGGATGCTGGTGACGGGCCGCAAGCTGTGGCTGCTGGATGAACCCACCGCGTCCCTGGACGCCGCTGCCGCCGCTGAATTTGCGGGTATTTTGCAATCCCATTTGGACCGTGGCGGGGCTGCGGTCGTGGCCACCCACGTGGATCTGGGCGTGGCCGCCACGCCGTTGGATCTTGCCCCCTTCGCCACCACCCGCAGCATCACCCCCGCCTTTGACGAGGTTTTCGCATGATCCAGGTGTTCACGCGGGACCTGCGCCTGGCAGTGCGCGCGGGCGGGGGGTTTGGGCTGGCCCTGGCGTTCTTTTTGATCGTGATATTCTTGGTGCCCCTGGGGGTTGGGCCGGGCAGCGCAACCCTGTCGGCTATTGCGGGGGGCATCTTGTGGGTGGCCGCATTGCTGGCCTGCCTGCTGTCGCTTGACCGCATGTTCACTGCCGATTGGGAAGACGGATCGCTGGATGTTTTGGTGACCGCCCCGTTGCCCTTGGAAGGCCTGGTGTTGGCCAAGGCCGCGGCCCACTGGGTCACCACCGGGTTGCCGCTGGCCCTGGTGGCCCCGGGCCTGGCGCTGTTGCTGAACGCGCCGGTGGACAGTCTTTGGGCGGTGGGTGTGGGGCTGTTGCTGGGCACGCCCGCGTTGTCTGTGATCGGGGCGTTCGGGGCGGCGCTGACCTTGGGGGTCAAACGCGGTGGGCTGTTGCTGTCGATCCTGGTGCTGCCGCTCTATGTGCCGACGCTGATTTTCGGGGCCGAAGCGGTGCGCCGCGCCGGCAGTGGGGCAGGGGCCGACACGCCCCTGATGCTGCTGGCCGCCGTCACTTTTGGGGTTTTGGCGATTTTGCCGTTTGCCGCGGCGGCGGCGTTGCGGGTGTCGGTGCGGTAACGGGGCTTTTGCCACGGTGATCTGCGTTTACAGGTTGCGAACTGTTATAGTATAACATAACAGATGCGCGAGTTTTGCTGAGGAGCTGCACCATGAAATTGCCCGTCTCGTTTTTGATCGCCCTGACCGCCGCCCCGGTTTTGGCCGAAGGCACCCGCCAGTTGGACAGCCACGAACACGGCACGGCCTTGCTGAACATCGGCGTCGACGGCACTTCGGTGGCCATGGAATTTGAAGCCCCCGGATCAGACATTGTTGGGTTCGAATACATCCCCCAAAGCGATGCGGACAAAGCCAGCGTGGCTGCTGCCATCGCCACACTGTCCGACCCCTTGGCCCTGTTCCAACTGCCCCAAGCCGCCGGCTGCACTGTGACACGCGCAGAGGCAGAGCTGGAAGGTGGGG
>JAHDDS010000096.1 GCA_020629235.1 Planktomarina sp. | reverse complement strand
GGTTGCCCAATTCGATCACGGTGGTGCTGGGGCTGGCGTAAAACATATTGGCCAGGCCCGCCCCGTGATAGGACGCCACCACATCCGCATTTTGCATCAAGGCCGCCTGTTTGAGCGGCGGGTAATCTTCGAAATAGATCACCTTGAAGCCGATCTTTTGCAGCAGCTTGATCAGGTGGTCTTCGTTTTCCATGGTCCGGTCGCGGGCGTTTTCGTCCACTTTGCGCGACACCCACAGGCGCTTTTCAGACGGATCACTGGGCAGCGTTTCAGCCCGTTTGACGGCCGCCGCCGCCATGCGCTTTTGGGAGATATCAAAGCTGTTGCGCCGGATGATGGCCCCGGTTTCGCGCGCGTTATAGTGCCAGTCTTTGCGGTCTTTTTGATGGAAGTGATCGCGCAGATCGGCGGCCAAGGGGGTGGCCCCCAGCCCTTCGCGGAAGCTGTAGTATGTGATGGCCCGATCAAACACCATGGGCGCGCGGTTGAATTGCACCCGGTCGGCCAGATGGGGGAAGAAATCCCCCACCAGCCCGTCGCAAAACGGGCGGCGCTGGTTGGGGTTGGTGGGGGACACAAAGTGAATGGGCCCCGTCAGCCCCCAGGCGTCCACCAAAGACAGGTGGCACAGGGCCTCTGTCATGAAGTGATAGTAGTTGGTGAAATTCTTGCAGTCGATCACGAAAGGCAGATCGCGGGCGGTCTTGTCGCGCACGGACAGGGACAAAAACTTCTTGGCTTCGGCGTCCGACTGGCTGGTCTCTGCCTCTATTTGGGCGGCGCGTTTGCGGCTTTTGGCGGGGCCCAGGGTTTTGCGTTGGTGCCACAGATACCGGTTGATGAAGCGGATCGACGATGTGCCATTGGGCAAGAACCGCCCCCCCACATAGCGGTACGAATGTTCGATCGACAGCTTCTTGACCACCAAGGGCAGGGTGGAAAACTGGATCAGCCGGTCAAACCGCTGCGCGCCCCAGTACTGGTCGATCACTTTGTTTTGCGCCTCGCGCACGTGTTTGTCTTCGCTGATGGCGCAGCCGAAGATGCGGGGCGGGGCGCTGGTTTGATACAGTTCTGACGCAGGATCGTGCACGCCCTTCAGCAACCGCAGATCGGCCGATTTGCCTGGCACGCGGAAAATCTTGTCCGGCGTTTCGTTGAACTTCGGGACGTCTTTGTTGGCGGCCATAGTGATTTTTCCCGCAAGATTTGAAGACGGACCGATACCGTGCGGTGGACCGCGGAACCCTTTAACCTGACAAAAGGTTAGCCATGACAGGGGGAAAAAACAATCGCCCGGCCCGCAGCGGGATCAGAAGATCATCGTAAAATCGTCTACACTGGCGCTTGCGGTATTGGGTGTGGCGGGGCTGTCATCCACCACGTCTAACAACCTTAGGCTGCGCCCGTCGCCGATGTCCAAAAACAGATCCGCCCCGTCGATCTGCGCATGAGAGGTCAGCCAAGCCGCCGCTGTGGCCGTATCGCCAAGGGCCAGGCCCGCGATATCCACCTTGTCTGTGCCCAGATCAAAGCCGTGGGCCACGTCCGCGTCTGGCCCGCCGTTTGCCCCTTCGATGCGGATGGTGGTTTGATCGGCAAAGGCGCGGTACGTGTCGTTGCCCGCGCCGCCTGCCATCACCACCGTGCCGCTGCCAGCCACCAAGATGTCATCGCCAGCCCCCCCCGCCAGGGTGTCGTCACCGCCTTGGGCGTTCAAGTAATCGTCGCCGCCCCCCCCCGACAGGGCGTTGGTGCCGGTGCCGCCCATCAGCACGTCGTCGAAGTTGGACCCCACCACGTGTTCGATGCTGGTCAAGGTGTCGCCGTCGGCGTCGCCGCCCCAGCCTTTGCCGCCGCGCATAGAGATGAAAACGCCGTCGCTTGATCCACGGTAATCGGCCGTATCTTGGCCTGCGCCGCCCGCCAGCACATCGGCCCCGGCGCCCCCTTGCAAGCGGTCATCGCCCATGCCGCCGTCCAGGGTGTCGGCGCCAGTGCCGCCGATCAAAATGTCGTGGCCCGCGCCGCCGTCCAAAGCGTCGGCCCCGCTGGCCCCGCCCGCCAGGTAATCGTCGCCGTAGCCGCCGAAAATCACGTCGTCGCCGTGCCCGCCTGCCATCCCGTCGTGGCCTGTGCCCCCGTCCAAGGTGTCCGCGCCGTGCCCGCCCCACATGCGGTCGTGGCCCGCGCCGCCGTCCATGTGGTTGCCGTCGGCTGATCCCACCAAAGTGTCGGCAGAATATGTTCCCACCACCCCTTCGATGCCCCACAAGACGTCGCCTTGCGCAGACCGCCCCTGGCCTGTGCCGTGGCCCAGGTGCACCTGCACCCCGCCGCCCCAGGTGTCGCTGTAATCTGCGGTGTCAAAGCCCGCACCCCCCACCAGTGTGTCGGCCCCGAACCCGCCGCTGAGACGGTCATCGCCGCCTTGGGCATTCAGATAATCGTCACCGTTCAGCCCCTTGATGTGGTTGTCCCCGTCCGCGCCCATGATCACGTCGGCACGCCAGCTGCCTTCGGCGTGTTCCACATCTGCGATGGTGTCGCCATCCGCGTCGCCGCCAAAGCCCCAGCCGCCGCGCAGGCTTAGGATCACGCCGCTGCGGCTGTCGGAATAGCTGACGGTGTCATCGCCTGCGCCGCCGTCCACCACGTCGCCTTCGGCCCCGCCGCGCAGCAGATCGTGCCCGCCGTGGCCATAGAGGTAATCGCCGCCCCCTTTGCCATCCAGCACATCGTGGCCGCTGCCGCCGTACAGATTGTCTTGCCAGACGGCCCCCGACAGCGTGTCGTGCCCCGCCCCGCCATAGTGGGTGTTGGCCGACCACTGCACCGCCGTGATGACGTCATCGCCCGCCTGCCCGTGCACTTCGGCCCCGCCGGAAAACGTGGTGATGGTGTTGTCGGCGTCATTGCCCATGACGGTGATTTCATCTGGGGTGCGCGGTGCGCCGGTGATGGCCACTTCCACGTTGTCGGGCAGGGTGAAACTGTCTTGGGTGGTGAAATAAACCGTGTCATCCCCGGCATTTACCCCTTCCGTGACGGTCACTTCACCATCGTGGATGTAGTATGCATCGTCGCCGTCCCCCAGGGCAATCTCGGTGTTGGCCCCGTCCGCGATCGCAGCGTCGTCCCCCGATGTGCCGGTGATCAAGGCGGCGTCGCTGTCCAGGGTCACGCCGTAATCGTCCAGCTTGGCGGCCAGGGTGGCGCGCATCTGGTCCATCAGGGCGGCGTGGTTGGGATCATCGGCCAGGTTGGTGATCTGGCCCGGGTCATCGGCCATATTGTACAGCTCTTCACTGCCGTCGGAATACAGCGTGTACCGGTCATCCCCCAGCCGGATCGACGCATTGCCCCAAATGTGGGTCAGCACAGCATCTTCCACGTAAGCGGGGGCGTCCGGATCGGCGAACCCCATCAAGCTTTGGCCCACCATGTCGCTGGTGGGGGCCAGCCCGCCCATGTCCAAAACCGTGGGGGCAATGTCCATGAAGCTGACCGGCGTGTCCACAACGGTGCCCACGGGGTTGTCGGGATTGTAGATCATCAACGGCGCCTTGGCGCCTTCTTCCCACAGGGTGAATTTGGTGAAATGGTCTTTGTCGCCCAGGTGGTATCCGTGGTCGGAAAACAGCACGATGGATGTGTCTGTGGCGTGATCAGAATTTTCCAGCGCGTCCATCACGCGGCCCACCTGATGATCCATGTGGGTGATGGCGGCAAGATAGGCTTCGATCGAGGCCTGCCAGGTGTCAAAATCCGTGTCCAGATCGAACATGCCACTGGAGAAAGAATTGGCCACCCAAGCGGGCACATCGTTCAGATCGTCCAGGTCCCAGTGGTCGGGGATCTTGATCTGATCTTTGTCGTACATGTCGTAGTATTGCTGGGGCATCTGATACCCGCTGTGGGGGTGCTTGAACCCCAGCAGCAACATGAACGGGTCGGGGCTGGTGTAGGTGTTCAAAAAATCGATGCCGTAATCCGCCACCTTGTGGTCATAGAACTGGTCGTCCTGGCCCACATATCCTTCGGCCCCCCAGATGCCGCCATTGGGGGTGGATGGCCCCGATTGGGTGTCCCAAATCGTGGGCGGTGTTTCGGAATACAGCCGGTCGTTCACATAGCCCGGCTCTGGCGTGTACCCGTGGAAAATCTTGCCGGCGGTGGCGGTGTGGTACCCTGCGTCTTTCATGATGGCGGGGATTGCCCCGCTGGGGTCCATGCCGTCGTACCATTCGTTTTCATTGGTGTGGACGTGCGTTTCAAAGGCGCTTTGGCCGGTCATCAGCGCGCCGCGCGACGGGCCGCACACGGGGATGGTGGAAAATGCGTTTGAAAAGACCGCTGATTGGGCCATCAGCGCGTCCAGGTTCGGGGTCTGGATGGACACCCCGAACGCATCGCGGTTGGCGACAAAATCCAACAGATCGTCGACGGCAATAAAAAGCACGTTCTGCGCAGGCATCACAACACCCCTGGTCTTGGCAGCGGCGGGGCACAGGTCAGGTGCCCCCGCATGGTCATCTATCCCGCATCAAGGGGTAGTTTCCGGGGCCATGGTGACAAAATGAAAAATCCCGCAAAGGTAGAATTGGGCGGGTTTCAGCCACCCTGGCCCGGCTGCAGCGCGCACCGGGCAATGTTTTGCCGAAACTGCCCTAAATATCCCCAAGCCGGGCCAGGGATATTTGGGGCAAAACTGTAACGCGCGGGGCTAAAACGGGCTGTTGAAATCGGCCAACTTGGGGGCCGCTTCGTCCTTGGGGGACAGAATCGCCGCTTCTGCCAGGGGCCAGTCGATGGCGATGTCCGGGTCGTTCCACAGCACAGCGCCGTCGCAGTCCGGGGCATAGACATCGGTGCATTTGTAACAGATTTCGCAGTCGTCGGTCAGGGTCATGAAGCCGTGCAGGAACCCTTTGGGCACCAGCAGTTGATGCCCGTTGTCAAAGCTGAGTTCATACCCCACCCATTGGCCGAAGGTGGGCGATCCTGTGCGGATGTCCACCGCCACATCGAACAGCGCACCGCGTCCGCAGCGCACCAGCTTGTCTTGGGCGTGGGGGGGCGCTTGAAAGTGCAGGCCCCGCACGGTGCCGCGGGCGCGTGAAAACGAATGGTTGTCTTGGACAAAGTCCAGATCGATGCCGGCGTCCGCCATGCGCGGTTTGTTCCAGCTTTCACAGAAAAACCCCCGATCATCGCCGAACCGGCGGGGGGTCAGAAGCAGCACGCCGGGCAGGGGGGTGGTTTGCACATCAAGCATGGGGGGTCCTTTCAAAACGCACAGTTAAAACGCATTGGCCAGGCCGATGAACAGATCGACGCTGCGCA
>JAHDDS010000025.1:11642-31086 GCA_020629235.1 Planktomarina sp. | reverse complement strand
CTTTCCAGATGGACATGTTCACGTGCATGCCTGTGCCGTTGTCGCCCGCGATGGGCTTGGGCATAAAGGTCGCCGACTTGCCATAGGCGTGGGCCACGTTGTGGATCACGTATTTATACTTTTGCAGCTCGTCCGCTTGCTTGGTCACTGTGCCAAAAATCAGGCCCAGTTCGTGCTGACAGGACGCCACTTCGTGGTGGTGCTTGTCCACTTTCATGCCCAAGCGTTTCATCGTCGACAGCATTTCAGACCGCAGGTCTTGGCTTTCGTCGATGGGGTTTACCGGGAAGTAGCCACCTTTGACGCCGGGGCGGTGGCCCATGTTGCCGATTTCGTATTCGGTGTCTGTGTTCCAAGATGCGTCGATTGCATCAACTTCGTAAGATACTTTGTTGATTTTGTTTTCGAAACGCACGTCGTCAAACAGGAAGAATTCTGCTTCTGGGCCCATGAATGCCTGATCGCCGATGCCGGACGACACCAGGTATGCTTCGGCGCGTTCTGCGGTTGACCGGGGACAACGGGCATAGCTTTCGCCGGTATCTGGTTCAACAACCGAACAATGGATCGCCACGGTTTTTTCAGCATAGAACGGATCAACATAGGCCGACGTGGTGTCGGGCATCAGTTTCATGTCCGATTCCTCGATCGATTTCCAACCCGCGATGGAAGAGCCGTCGAACATAAAGCCTTCTTCAAGGAAGTCTTCGTCCACTTGGTCGGAACAGACCGTGACGTGTTGCAGCTTGCCGCGTGGATCGGTGAACCGGATGTCGACGTATGCGACATCTTCGTCTTTGATCATCTTGAGGAGTTCTTTACTCATTTCAATTCCCTTTAGTTTTGTCGTCTTGCAGATCAGACAGCTTCGTCGCCGGTTTCCCCGGTGCGAATTCGAATGGCTTGTTCAATGGTGGAGACGAAGATTTTCCCGTCGCCGATTTTGTCGGTCTTTGCGGCTGCCACGATGGCGTCGACGGCTGGATCAACTTGGTCGTCAGACAACACCACCTCGATCTTCACCTTGGGCAGGAAATCCACCACGTATTCAGCGCCGCGGTACAGTTCTGTGTGTCCCTTTTGGCGGCCGAAGCCTTTCACCTCAATCACCGACAGGCCTTGGACCCCGATGTCTTGCAGTGCTTCTTTGACTTCGTCCAATTTGAACGGTTTGATGATCGCTTCGATCTTTTTCATGGTCATCCCTCGTGCCGCGCGGTTGTTAACGGTTGTCGCGGTGGGGTGGGTTTGCCGCAAGACAGGTGCCGCAATTTTGGGCGCTTGGCCTGTTTTTGCTGGCTTGGGCGGCAGATTTGGGATGTCTTGCTTAAAATTTATGCACTTGGCGAAGCCCGCCCGCAGAATCATTTCTGTGAGGCCAAGGCGGTCGCGGACAGGATAAACCCTTTGCCTCCCGCTGGGGATTTGTTAGACGCCCGGCAGTTGCGGGTGTGGCGGAATTGGTAGACGCACCAGATTTAGGTTCTGGCGCCGCAAGGCGTGGGGGTTCAAGTCCCTTCACCCGCACCACGTTTCCCGGCGGACCCGGTCAATACGGACAGTGTGGGATGAACCCTGTACAATGAAGAAACTTGGCCTGGATCACCCATTTTTTGCCCCAAAACGGCGGCGGTGGATCGTGTTCGGACTTTTGGCGGGATGGACAGGGTTTGAATTGATCTTCGGCAATGTCCTTTGGGCTTTGCTGTTCGGCGGGTTGGCCGTGGCTGCGGCCCATGCTTTCTTCGGCGGGGCTGTGGATTATTCAAAATACCACGATCCGGACCAATCCTGACCCACGATCCTGGCGGCTTGCCGCCGATTGTTATGGTTTTGGAAACTTTTCGTCCGCACTTTTGCAATAATTCGCCAGTTTTCGCAGGGCGCGCCCTGGCCAGGGGTGGGGCCTGCGTGACATAATCCAGCAAAATCCCCAAGGCACGCGCCGGGGCGATACGGACACAAGCAAACAGGCCCACCGTGAGCAAACATCAAGACACATTGGCCGTTTGGCGCCAGGACACCACGACAGTCTTGGCGGCCATCGCAAGCGACGACGGTGTGCGCATCTTCCAAAGCCGATCGTCCCCAAAGGGCGGCTTGGCCCCGAAGTCCAAGGCAGATCTGATCGCCCGCGACGGGGTGGCCGGGGCTGAAGTGGTGCACATTGCGGGCCAAAGCGGTGACAGCGTTGACCTTCTGTTGGGGGACACACAGGTGCAGGTGCCGGTGGTTGCCAGCCGCGTGGCCGATTTTGCAGGCAAGCGCTGCATGTTCGGGATGCGCAACTATGAAACGGTCGCAGACGTGGCGTTTTGGATGGACTATCACCATCGCCGCCACGACGCCCAAGCTGCCGTCATCTTGGATCGCGCCAATGACCCAGCCTTTGCCGAAAAGGTGGGGCAGGCGGCCAAAACTGCAGGCTTGGATCACGTTGTGGTTCTGCACATAGAGGCCCCATTGGGCAGTCCCGATCTGCCGTCCGAAGCACACCCGTTTTGCTGCCCGACAGCCCCCGGCAAAGACCGGATGGAGGCACTGGTCCCAGACCCAGCCCGTGCGCCCTTGGCGGAACAACAGATTTTCGAATTGGTGCGTCATCTTTATCTGCGCGATGCAGCCGGGGTGCTGTCGCTTGACGTCAGCGATTTGGTGCCCCGCATCGGCCCCAATATTTTTGAACAAGCTGCAGCGGCTGCAAACGGGTTTGTCAGCCTGCAAGGGTCCATGACCTTCCCGTGGCGCGTGCGCAACGACCAAGACTGCCAGTTTGCCGATCACATATGCCACCAGTTCGACACAGACAAAGTGGTGCGGCGCTGGTGTTTGATCCCACACGCTTTGCCCCAAGGGCCTTGGCGGTATGTCCGGGCAGGGGGATTGGACCCGGCACAAGAACCGCACCACCCGTTTTGGCGCTTCATGGGGTTGCGCCACCCTGGCGTGCCGGTGGCCAAGATCGTTCCAAAATCCAGCCTTGTGCCCGACGCAGATGTGCGCGCCGCCATGTCCATCGAAAGCGATCATAAGCCGGTGCCCATGCCGCAAAAGTCTTTGCCCAAAGTGGACCGCACCGCCATTTCCACCGCCATTGTCACCACAATGAAGAACGAAGGGCCGTTCATTTTGGAATGGCTGGCCTATCACCGGGTGATCGGCGTTGATCGGTTCTTGGTTTATACAAATGACTGCAACGATGGGACCGATACGCTGCTGGATCTGCTGCAAGACAAGGGCTTCGTGCAGCACCGCGACAACCCGTTCAAAGGCACAGACCTGAAGCCGCAGCACGCCGCCCTGCAAGCAGCGGAAGAAGAACCCACCATCGCCGATGCCGATTGGGCCATCTGCATGGACGTGGACGAATACATCAACATCAAGGTGGGCGACGGCACGCTGCGCGATCTGTACGCTGCCGTGGGCGACGCCAACATGATTTCGTGCACCTGGCGGCTGTTTGGCAACGCGGACGTACATCTGTTCGAAGACACGCCCATCATCGGCCAATTTGATCGCTGCGCCCCAGAATACATCCGCAAACCCCACCAAGCTTGGGGCTTCAAGACGCTGTTTCGCAATGTGGGCATCTTCAAAAAGCTGGGCGTGCACCGCCCCAAGGGGTTGAACCCGCAGCTGTGGGAAGAAATTCGATGGGTCAACGGGTCGGGCAAGCCGATGCCCAAAACCGATTTTCGCAATGCATGGCGATCTACGGCCGAAACCTATGGCTATGACCTGGTGTCTTTGAACCACTATGCCGTGCGGTCTGCCGAAAGTTTTCTGGTGAAGCGCGACCGGGGCAGGGTGAACCACGTGGATCGCGACCAAGGCCTGGCCTATTGGTTTCGCATGAACAACAACAGTGAAGAAGAAACGACCATCCAGCGTATGATCCCCGCGGTGCAAGCCGAAATGGCCAAGCTGCTGTCGGACCCAGACATTGCGCGCGAACACGGCGCATGTGTTCAAGCCCACCGCGCCAAGATTGACGAGTTGAAAGCCACCGAACGCTTTTCCAAATTCTATGCAGATCTGTGCAGCGAACGGTTGGAACGGCTGTCGCGCATGCACCATCATTTTGGGGCCAATGTCTTTTTGGTGGGGCCAGATTGTGTGCCGGACAAGATCGTATTTGACGGGCTGGAAGACGGCCAGTTTTTCACCGTGGACGAAGCCGAAACCCAGCATTGATGCCAAGGGCATTGCTTGCCTTTTGACCGTGGCCTTTGACCATCCCGCGACCCACGGGTAAGGCGGGGCATGGAATGGGCTGATCTGGGTGAAATCACGTTGCGATCCTTGGCTGTGTCGCTGTCGGCCACGGCCCTGGCGGCGGCCATCGCCATGCCCTTTGGCGCGTGGTTGGCCGTGCGTCCCTTTGCGGGCCGCCGTTGGGCGGTGGCCACGCTGAACGCATTGATCGGCATCCCGCCCGTGGTGGTGGGGCTTGTGGTGTACTTGCTTTTATCGCGGTCTGGACCGCTGGGGGTTTTGGGGCTGCTGTTCACGCCCTGGGCCATGATTTTGGCCCAAGTTGTTATCATCACGCCGCTGATTGCATCGTTGACCCATCAGGCGATGCGGGACCTTTGGCTGACATACCGCGACCTTTTGGTGTCTTTGAATGCCACCCAAAGCCAGCGGTTGCGGCTGGTGTTGTGGGATGGGCGTCGGGCGCTTTTGACAGCCGCCCTGGCCGGGTTCGGCCGCGCCATAGGCGAGGTGGGCGCCATCATGATCGTGGGGGGCAACATTGACCACGCCACCCGGGTTTTGACCACGGCCATTACCCTGGAAACGTCCAAGGGCAATCTTTGGTTCGCGGTGACCTTGGGGGCGGTGTTGATCGTCTTGTCCCTGGCTGTCAGCTTGACGGCCCATGCGCTGACCCGCACCGAAAGACGCGCGCAATGGTAAGGCTGGATGGGGCGGCCTTGCACCGTGATGGGCACCGGCTTTTGGGGCCGGTGACTTTGGCATTGGGGGGCGTGGGCATCACCGCGGTGGTGGGGCCAAACGGATCGGGCAAGACAAGCCTGCTGCGCGTCTTGCACGGATTGGACAAACCCACCGCTGGTGCAATTTTCTGGGATAATCCTGTGGGTGCACCTGACCAGAGTTTCGTGTTTCAAAAGCCCGTTTTGTTGCGCCGAAGTGTCCGCGAAAATGTGGCTTTGCCCTTAAAGTTGCGCGGCAATTCCGATCCGAACCTGTCTGATATCGCAGAAGAATTTGATCTGACCCACTTGCTGGATCGCCCGGCTGTGGACCTGTCGGGGGGCGAAATCCAGCGCGTGGCTTTGGCGCGGGCTTGGGTGACGCGACCCCGCCTTGTGTTCTTAGATGAACCCTGTGCCAATTTGGACCAGGCCGCCACCGCAGCGGTGGAACGATCCATAGCCGCCCAGGTGGCCCAGGGTGCGCGCATCATCATGACCAGCCACAGCCGCGCCCAGGTGCGCAGACTGGCCCAGGATGTCGTTTTTGTGGGCGACGGGGCGGCCCACGGGCCATACCCGGCCGACGGCTTCTTTGCGTCGCCCCCCGATGCGGCGCGCACATGGATGGAGGAAGGCACATGATCCGCATTGCTTTGGCCTTGGCATTTATCTTGTCTGCCACCGCAGGGGCGGGGCAGACCATGCGCATGGCCGTCACCACCAGTTTTCAGAATTCTGGTCTCGCAACGGTGCTGTTGCCGGAAATCGAGGCAGACACACAGCTTGAGATTCAGATGCTGGTGGTGGGGACGGGCCAAGCCCTGCGCCTTGGTGCGGCCGGGGATGTGGACGCTGTTTTGGTGCACGCCCCGGCGGCGGAAGCGCAACAAGTGGGCGCGGGCCATGCCACCCACCGCCGTGAAATCATGTACAATGATTTTGTGATCTTGGGGCCAAAATCTGACCCTGCAGGCGTGGCCACAGCCACCACCGCGTCACAGGCCTTTGCCGCCCTGGCTGCTGCACGGACGCCGTTTGCCAGCCGTGGTGATGACAGCGGCACCCACAAAGCCGAACTGGCCATCTGGGCGTCCACCGGCGCCATGCCGCAGGGGCGATGGTACGTTGAAACTGGGGCAGGGATGGGTGCGACGCTGAATACGGCTGTGGGGCTGGGGGCCTATGTCATGGCGGACCGGGCCAGTTGGCTGAACTTCGGCAACAAAGCGGATTTTGAAATTCTGTTCGAAGGCGATCCGCCGTTGAACAATCAGTATTCCTTTCTGCCCACCAACCCCGCCCGCCATCCGCACATCGACGCGGCCGCAGCCAAAGCCGTGGAAGACTGGCTTGTGGGGCCGAAAGGGCAAGCCATGATTGGGGCATATCGCGTGAATGGGGTGCAGGTGTTTTTCCCCAACGCCACCGCGCCCTGACGGGACTTTTATCCAGAAACCAAAAGACAGAGCCCCAAGGGGACCCTGTCAGTGAAACCCTTGCGGGTTTGTGCGGGGGCAAAGATCAGGTGTCGCCCACAAAATCTGACAACAGCTTTTCCGTCTTGGCGGCTTCGATCTGCGTGATACGGTCGGTCGTCAGACGCTGATCAAAGCGGTATTTGACGAAATTCACCAAGCTGACCGTCAGCATCAAAATGCCGATGCCCCAGTATCCTTTGGTGGAAAGTGGCACATCAGTCGACATGTAAAGCGACAGGCCCAACATGACATAGGCCACGACGACGCCCAACAGATTGAACATCATAATCAGAAGGTTGTCTTGCGAAGTTGAATTAAACATGAGGGTTTCCTTTCGAATGGTTGGAAGGGGTCGGTGTTACTTTTTCAGGCGGGCCAAAACGTCTTTGGCGGTGGCTTTGGTGGCCGCGCCGCAACCTGCGTCGGCCATGCGATCGGCCAAGGCTGCGCCAGACAATCCGGCGTTAATGTCGTCCATGATCTGGCCCATCTCGAACGGGTCGTCCTGGGTCATGACCCGGTTGATCAGGTCCTGCGCTTCTTGTGCGGACGACGAAGACGACAGCCCCGTGCGGGTCAGGGCGGATTGCACAGCAGCTTCCTTCTTGACGGCTGCTGCGGCCATGGCGCCTTGTTTCAATTCCACCACCTTGCGGTGGCCGGTCTCGACGCTGGTGCGCAGGCGCACAATCTTTTCTTGCAAGCGAGTCACCGTTGCGTCGCGCAAGGTGGCTTCGTTTTCCATAACTGCGATGGCTTCGGCACCTTCTTGGGCCAAGCTGTCCTTGCCGTCGTCCAAAGCGGCCAGGGTGCGGGCTTCCATGTCTGCAATTTTGTCGCGCAGGTTTTTAAGAAGCCGGCTTTCTGTTCGTTCCCGCTGGATCAGGCTGACAAGGGTCACTTTGGCAGCATCCACTTGGGCTTCTGTTTCGCGGATTTTCTGGTCGATCAGCTCTATCGCAAATGTATCGCGCAGCTGGGTTTCTGCCCGCGCAGCCGATCCCACCATCAGGGTTCTCAAAGTTGAAAGCATCGTCTGTGTCTCCGTATATGAACTATGTTCACGAATAGAGATAGCGAGTCATTTCTGCTTTGCAAGGTAAAAATGAACGATGTTCAAAAATATTTAGGCCAAACGGCGCAGCACCATCCGGACGATGTCTTCCAAGTTTTCTTCGGGCACGCCGGAAATGCGCTTTTCCAACCCCAAACTGACGATGCCGTGGACCGCGGAAAACAACCCGCGGGTCATCATGGCGATTTCCTTGTCCGACAGGGAAGGGTCCATCCGCGCGACAGGGCGCGCGATATACGAAAACAACTGTTTCAATTCCGCGCGATACCATTCCGGAATGTCCATGCTTTCCGTCAGCGTCAGGTCAAACAATGTGCGCCACGCCCTGGGGTGGGTGCGGGCAAAATCCAGGTATCCAACGGCCAATTGCATCAAGGCATCCACCGGTTCCAGGTTGGGGTCTTGGCCTTTTTCGCCGACGTCTTGGCCCAGTTGTTTGAAGGTGCGGGCGTTCACTTCCATCACCAATTCGTTCAGGTCCCCGAACACATTGTAAATTGCGCCCACGGCGCAGCCTGCCTCGGCCGCTAAAGGGCGGGCCTTGATGCGGGCCAGCCCGTCTTCGGCGATCCATCCTTCGGCGATGTCGATCAATCTGTTGCGCAAATCGGCGCGGCGGGCTTGGGTTTTCTTGGCCATGCCCCTGGGCTAGCTTTTGAACGCAGTTCGCGCAAGGGTGCGAGACGCAGAACCAGGGGGCAGATATGCGCACATTCGACGAAATTTACGCCATTGCAGCGAACCGCAAGGGTGGGGCCCACCAATTGGAAGCCCAAATCACCCCGGCTTTGCCGCCCGATGCCTTTGCTAAAATCGGCGATGATCGGATCTTGTCGCAGTTTGCCAAAGCCATTCTGTGTGCGGGGTTCAACTGGAAAGTGGTGGACGCCAAATGGGATGGCCACGAAGCAGCTTTCAAGGGCTTTGTGCCCGGCCAAGTCGCAATGATGGACGATGATTGGTTCGACAGCTTGTTGTCTGACACCCGTATCATTCGCCACGGCCCGAAAATTCAAGCCATTCGGGACAACGCAGTATTTCTGTGCGATTTGGCCCGCGATCACGGCAGTGCAGCCCAGGCCATTGGCCACTGGCCCAGTGAAGACTTTGTGGGTCTGATCGCGATGTTGAAAAAGCAGGGATCGCGCTTGGGGGGCAACACCGGCACCTATGCCCTGCGATTTTTGGGGCGCGACAGTTTTATCCTGGCGCAAGATGTGGTGGCGCGCTTGGTGGCGGAAGGCGTGGTGGACAAAGCGCCCACGTCGCAAAAGGCCATGACGGCCGTGCAAGATGCGTTCAACACCTGGATGGATCAATCGGGTCGCGGGCTGACCGCCATCAGCCGCGTGTTGGCCATGAGCGTTTAGGACGATCATTTTCTCTGAGAGAAAATCTCACAGAACCTCTGCGAGGTTCTGGGCAAATTTTCGTGTCGAAAATTTAGTCTTCCGTCACGGGCGGTGATCCCCCGATGAACGCGTTGCCGCCGACATAATTGCAAGGGTCTTCTTGCATTTGTAAATGCAAACCATCGCCAGCATAGGGGCGTGACCGCACATACCCTTCGTCCACATCGATGCCCAGGCCTGCGCCGGTGGGGGCAGGAATGAAGCCGTTTTCGACGACAATCGCGCCCCCGATCAGATCGCGGTGATATTCCGTCTCTATCGTTTCGGCCATCAGGATGTTGGGGATCGACACGGCCAAATGCACATTCGCGGCCCATTCGATGGGGCCCGCATACAGATGTGGGGCCATCTGCGCGTTGTGCACCTCTGCGATGGCGGCGATTTTTTTGGTTTCCCAAATGCCGCCGGACCGGCCCAAAGCGGGCTGCAAAATTTCGGCGGCCCCTTGGCGCAGCACTTCGGCGAATTCGGCCTTGGTGGTCAGCCGTTCGCCCGTGGCCACAGGGATGCGCACGGCTTGGGCCACCCGGGCCATTTGCGCCACGTTGTCCGGGGGAATGGGTTCTTCAAACCACAGCGGCGAAAACGGTTCCAACGCTTGGCCCAAACGGATCGCACCTGCAGTAGTGAACTGCCCGTGGGTGCCGAACAGCAGGTCAGCGCGGTCCCCCACAGCGTCGCGGATGGCTTTGCAAAACGCCACGGACGCATGGATATCTGACATGGCGGGCATGTGCCCACCGCGCATGGTATAGGGGCCTGCGGGGTCAAATTTTACAGCCGTGTACCCCTGGTCCACCGCTGCCACGGCGGCTTCGGCGGCCATGGACGGGCTGGTCCAAAAGGCCGCCATGTCGTGGTGCGGCAAGGGATAGAGATACGAATATGCCCGCACACGGTCGTTCATCTTGCCCCCCAACAGCGCCCACACAGGCCGGTCGCGGTCCTTGCCCAAGATGTCCCAACACGCAATTTCCAAGCCAGAGAACGCGCCCATCACCGTCAAGTCCGGACGCCCGGTAAAGCCGCTGGAAAACGCCCTGCGAAACATCAGTTCGATGTTTTCGGGGTTTTCGCCCGCCATGTGGCGGTCAAACACGTCGCGGATCACGGCCTTCATGGCCACCACCCCGACGGACGAGGCATAGCATTCCCCCCAACCGACAATCCCGGTGTCGGTGGTGACTTTCACAAACAAGAAATAGCGCCCGCCCCAACCGGGGGCCGGGGGGGCGAAGTCGATGATGTCCAGATCTTGAAGTTTCATGCCGCGTGCCGATCCACCATGCGTTGGACCATGGGGGCAAAGTGCCAGAAGTCCGGGGTTTCCATGTCCGGGTCTTTGCCCGCGTCGTCCAAATACCGCACCGCGACGATCTTTTCCAAATTTGGATTTTTTTCGAAGGCCGCCACTTCGTCAGGCGACATCGGTCCACCTTGCAGGCTCAGCGAATGGACCGATGCCTCTGACAAGGCATCGAAGTATTCAGGCCGCGTGGCGCACAGATACCGTTTCGCCGCCACGTGGTGCCGGACGCAGTCGGTGATGATGGATGGGAAGAATTGGTCCAAGACCTGCGCCCCGGCTTCTTCGTGGAACCGGTCGTGGGTGTCATCCATCGTGAACGTGCCAAATTCTGACGTGAAATGCCCGATGTCATGCAGCAGCGCGGCCACGATGGTTTCGTCGTCATGGCCCTGCCGTTGCGCCAAGGTGGCCCCTTGCAGCATGTGTTGACCCATGGTGACGGGTTCGCCCAAATACTCTTCGTCCCCGCGCCGATCAAATATGTCCCCCAAGAAGGCAACGATGGTGTCTTTGGTCAGGTCAGTCATGTCTGCGCCTCCAATGCGACCAGGGTGGACAAAAGCCCGTCTTTATCCGCGTAACACCCCTGAAGCCATCGGTGGCCCGCGCCGGAATACCCTTTGCGGGCGTGCAACACGCGGGTGTTGTCCACAATGAACGCTTCACCCGGGGCCAGTTTGAAGGTCACTTCCATGGCGGGGTCGTCGATAATCTGGCTCATCCGGCGGTAGGCTGCGTACCAGTCGGCCATTTTGTCAAACGGCACGTCCACATTGGGGGCCGCAGATCGGGCGTTAAAGCGCACGCCGATCAATTGGCCTTCGGGCGAAACGTCCACCAAGGGGCGGCGGGCATGAAGCGCCACGCCCGCTTCCCCGGCATAGGCAAACCGCATGGAATGCCCCGCCAACAAATTGAACCAGCCTGGATTTTCGCGGTGCAGGCGTTCGGCCACGCGAAAGCCGTCCACCACCATGTTTTCGCCGCCATCTGCGGAATTTTCCAGACAGGCCAAAATTTGCAGCGTCGGGGCCGGATCGCGATAGGGGTTGTCGGTATGGGCCTGCAGCCCCAGCCCGGTATAGGCCAAGTTCACTGGGTTCACTTCGGTGCGCACTTCGAACAAACGGCCATAGTTGGTTTCCCGAACGTACCCAAACAGGTCCACGATCTGAAACAACGACCCTTCGGAAACGGGCACGCCGGTGACCTTCGCAAATCCGAACTTGCGCACCGCTGACAGCCAGGCGCGCAGCGCGTCGGGGCTGGTTTGCAAATCGGGCAGGTGGCCTGTGGGGACATCCGCATTCAACGATGCATCCCAAGTTGTCAGCCCGTCTGCGATCAAACCGCCGGGGCGCGGCTGATCGTATCGGTGCGCGTCCAGCCAGGCCAAAGGAAAGTCGCAGGTCTTGTTTTCGGGCGCGAAGGTGACGGTCAATATGTCACCCGCAATCGCAGCGTTCGATATGGCAATGTCGTCGGGAATGTCAGCCAGGGTGATCAGGCGCTGGCCATTGCCGGGGGCGCGGGTGTCCGCGTCCAACGCGTTGTCGCGCAGCCATACCGCGTGAAACCGTGCGCCGTTGGGCAAGGTCAGGGTCTGGCCGTCGTTTTGGATCACATCAGCCATGGCAGATCAGTCGAACACAATGACGTTGCGTTTGGCGGCCCCCGATTTGGTGTCGGCAATCGCCTCGTTTATCTGATCCAGGGACCATGTGCCTGAAATCAGCTCATCCAATTTCAGGCGGCCTTGGCGGTACAGATCCACCATCCAAGGAATGTCACGTTGGATCACCACGTCGCCCATTTTGGACCCGATCATGCCTTGGCCCACAGCGGCAAAGTTCGCCGGTTCATAGGACGACGCGTGGCCCGAATGGGGCATGCCCACCATCACCACGCTGCCGCCATACCCCAAATACTTCGGCGCTTGGTCATAAGCGGGGATGGCCCCCACCGTGACGATGACGGCGTCGGCCCCTTTGCCCATGGCTTTCTTGGCCGCACGCCAAGGTTTGTCGGCGGTGGCCAACACCCCGTCCGTGGCCCCAAATTCCATTGCCATGTCCAGTTTTTCTTCGGTCATGTCCACCGCCACAATGCGCCGCGCCCCTGCAATCCGCGCGCCTTGGATGGCATTCAACCCAACACCCCCTGCGCCGATCACCACCACGTCTTGGCCCGCGCGAAGCTTGGCCGCATTCACCACAGCCCCCACGCCCGTGATCACGCCGCAGGCGATCAAGCTGGCGGCTTCCATGGGGATATCGTCGCCGATGGCCACCACCTGACGGGCGCTGACCACCACTTTTTCCGCAAACGCCCCCGATGCCATGGCTTGGTGCAGCTTGGATCCATCTGGCATGGACAAGGGGCCTGTGTCCCCGTCATAGCCCGTGGTGCACAGCGTTGGCGCGCCGCTGGAACAATTGGGGCAGGACCCGCAAGCACGGATCAGTGTCACCACCACCCGGTCGCCCATGGCCAGCCCGTCCACACCGTCCCCCAGGGCCGTCACAACCCCCGCGGCTTCGTGGCCATAGACCGCAGGCAAAGATCCCCCCCAACCCCCGTCGGCATAGGTGATGTCAGAATGACAAATCGCGCAGGCCTTCAGCGTGACTTCTACCTCGCCCGGTTTGGGTGGGGCCAAATGCACCGTTTCAACGGACAGCGGTTGGCCAAAAGCGTGGGCCACGGCGGCTTGAATGTTTTGCATGGGATTGTCCCGGTTCGTGTGGTCGTTGTCCAAACGGTGCGCCGGGAATTGGCGGCTGGCAAGTGATTTTACGCCTGCGTGCTGTCGCTTTCGTCGCCCGGGCGCCAATAAATCACCAAGCACACCACCACCACCGCGGCGGACAGCAAGAAGGGCGCGCCCGGCAAAAAGATGATGGCCCCTTCGCGGGTGCCCCAGAAAAACGCCGTGGTCATCACCAAGGGGGCCGCGATCACCGACAATGACCGCACCGATGAAATGATGCCTTGAATTTCGCCTTGCTGGTTGTCGTCCGCCATGCGCGCGATGACGCCTTGCAAAGACGGCACCACCACCGCGCCCAAGGCAGCGATGGGGGTCAAGATCAACGCCCAGGTGCCGGACGTGATGAAGGCCAAAACCACAAAGATGATGAAATCGAACACAAACCCAAACAGGATGATCTGCCGCGCACTGAAGCGGGCCACCACTTTTCGAATCAAAAACCCTTGGACCACTGCAATGGAAATACCGAACAGCGCCAGGGACAGCCCCACCATGCTTTCCGACCAGCCAAAGCGGGCGATGGTGAAGTATGACCAGGCAGCCGGGTACACGTTGAAGGCAAAGTCATAGAGAAAGAACAGAACCAGCAACCGCATCATGCCGGGGAACCGCCGGATTTGAACCAAGGCCCCCAGCGGGTTGGATCGCGACAAATCGAAGGGGCGGCGGGTGGCGTCCGTCAGCGTTTCGGGCAAGACAAAATACCCGAAGATCAAGCTGGCCGTGGCCAAAGCGGCGGCGGCAAAAAACGGCGCGCGATAGTCGAAATCCCCCAGCAGCCCGCCCACCAGGGGGCCCAGTACAAAGCCGATGCCAAACGCCGCACCCAAGATGCCGAAATTTGCAATTTTCTGTTCGGGTGTCGAAATGTCAGAAATATAGGCCGCAGCCGTTACCTGCGTCGATGCAGCAATCCCCGCGATGATGCGCAAGACCAGCAGCAGCCAAATGGAATTGGCAAAGCCCATCACCACGTAATCCACCGCGATCACCGCCATGGAAATCAGCAAAATCGGACGCCGCCCGTATCTGTCGGACAATGACCCCACCGTTGGCCCGAACAGGAACTGCATCACGGCGAATATCGTTGCCAGAATTCCGCCCCAGACCGCCGCGCTGGACAGGTCGACACCCGCGACGTTTTTCATCAGCTCTGGCATCACAGGGATGATCAAGCCGATGCCCATGGCGTCGATCACCAGGGTGATGATGATGAAAAGAAAGGCGGGCCGTTTGTCCATGGCTGCGGTGTTAGCTTGGATTGACAGCCGCCACAATCACGGCTTTCCCAATGCGGCTCGGTGTGGTTGTGTGTGAACAAAGGGGGGCAAACCATGGCCATCAAAACCTGTGTATTTGACGCCTATGGCACACTGTTCGATGTGGCAGCCGCCGCGCGCGAAGCGGCAAGCCAACCGGGCAATGAAATCTTGCAAGACACCTGGCCCGCCATCGCCCAGGACTGGCGGTTGAAGCAGTTGCAGTACACGTGGCTGCGGGCGGTGATGCAAGAACACTGTGACTTTTGGCAAGTGACCCAGGATGGGTTGGATTGGGCCTTGGCGGCGGCGAACATATCTGATGCGCGCCTGCGCCAAGTTTTGCTGGATCTGTACTGGGAATTGTCCGCCTATCCCGAAGTGGCCGCGATGCTGAAGACGTTGAAGGACCGGGGCCTGGCCACAGCGATCCTGTCCAATGGTTCGCCCGATATGTTGCAAGCGGCCGTGACGTCGGCCCAGGTGGGGGACCTGTTGGATGATGTTCTGTCGGTGGAAAGTGTGGGCGTCTTCAAGCCAGATGCGCGGGTTTACGGCCTTGTGACAAGCCGGTTTGACTGCGCGCCGGATCAGGTGCTGTTCGTGTCATCCAACGGCTGGGACGCGGCGGGTGCGGCGCACTTTGGCTTTGAAACCGTCTGGGTGAATCGCGCGGGCGATCCCATGGACACGCTGCCCTGGACGCCCCAGCACGTGTTGGCTGATTTGACCGACTTGCCAGGGTTGGTGGTCTGATGGCGTATTTTGTCACTTCTGACGGCGTGCATCTGCACTTTACCGATCAAGGCACGGGAACGCCGATCCTGTGTCTGGCGGGACTGACGCGGTCGGGGGTGGATTTCGATTATGTCGCCCCGCATTTGAATGGCTTTCGCGTCATCACCATGGACTATCGCGGGCGGGGGCGGTCGGATTGGGCGGACCCTGCAACCTATTCTATTGAACGCGAAGGGCGCGACGCGCTGGAACTGCTGGATCATTTGGGGCTGGATCAGGCCGCGATTTTGGGCACCTCGCGCGGGGGGCTGATCGCCATGGCCTTGGCTGCCACCGCCAAAAAACGATTGCTGGGGGTGGCGCTGAATGACATTGGGCCGGTGCTGACTCAGGACGGGATTGACGGGATCCTGGCCTATCTGGGCAAACAGCCGTCGGCCAAAACGTTTGACGACATGGTGGCGGCGCGCAAGGCGATGTTGATGGGCTTTGACGACGTTCCGGACGCCCGCTGGCACCAAGAGGTGCGCAATCAGTTCCGCCAAACGCCTCAAGGCTTGACCCTGTCCTATGACCCCAAATTGCGCGATGCCGTTTTGGCCAACATCGAAGATGCGGCGGGTGACATTTGGCCGTTCTTTGATGCGATGGATGGCTTGCCCCTGGCGCTGATCCGGGGGGTGGGGTCCAACATTTTGGCCTTGGACACAGCCCAAGCCATGGCCCAACGCAGACCCGACATGATCTGGGCAGAGGTGCCCGGGCGCGGCCACGTGCCGTTCTTGGATGAAGCCGAAAGCCTGACAGCCCTGCACCAATGGTTGGAGACACTGCCATGAACATCGACATGATCCGCGCCGCTGCGGGGCGCATTCAGGGCCACGCCAACCGCACCCCGCTGCTGAGTTCGCCGTTTCTGGACGACATCGCGGGGCGTCGGGTGTTCGTGAAGGCGGAAGCGTTGCAAAAGACAGGGTCGTTCAAATTTCGGGGGGCCTGGTCGGCTGTGTCGGCGTTGAAAAACGCAGGCGGCGTCATTGCGTTTTCGTCGGGCAACCATGCCCAAGGGGTGGCCCTGGCGGCCAAAGCCCACGGCCTGCCAGCTGTGATCATCATGCCGTCCGACGCGCCCGCGATGAAGATCGAAAACACACGCGCCCTTGGGGCAGAGGTGGTGCTGTATGATCGGGCCAACGAAAGCCGCGAAACCATAGGAGAGGCCCTGGCGGCCGAACGAGATTTGCACCTGATCCGCCCTTTTGACGATTCCCACGTCATCGCCGGGCAGGGGACAACGGGGCTTGAGATTGCACAGCAAGCCGCCGAACAGGGTGTGACGGAAGGCGATGTCCTGGTGTGCTGCGGCGGCGGGGGGCTGACGGCAGGGATTGCCACGGCGCTGGAAGCTGACGCCCCCGGCCTGCGCGTACGGCCCGTGGAACCGGACGGATTTGACGATGTGACCCGGTCGTTGGCGTCCGGTGGGTGGGAAAATAACAATCAAGCCACCGGCAGTATATGCGACGCAATCCTGACCCCAAGTCCCGGCCAACTGACCTTTCCGATCATGCAGCGGCTGTGCGGGCCGGGTATCGTGGTCCCGGACGAAGACTGCTTGCGCGCCATGGCCCTGGCTTGGTCGCGCCTGAAGGTGGTGTTGGAACCCGGCGGCGCCATCAGCCTGGCCGCCGCATTGTTCCATGGCGATCAGATCGAAGGGGAGGCGGTGATCGCCGTTGCGTCGGGCGGGAATGTGGACCAGCCGATGTTTGAAAAAGCGCTGACGGAGTACGGCCAATGACAGAATTCACCATCGCCAGTTTCAACGTGAAAAACCTGATCGGGGCAGATCAGGAATATTACAAATACGAAGCCTATACCCCCGAAGAATACGCTTGGAAGGAAGACTGGCTGGCCGAACAATTGCTGAGCATGGACGCCGACATTGTCTGCTTTCAGGAAATTTTCGAGGACTCCGCCTTGCGCGACGTGGTGGCCGAGGCCGACGCCCGCGGCGCGGAATTGAACGAAGCTGTGATCCCCGATCGCACCAAGAAATACCGCCGCAAGGCGATTTTTCGCAAGCTGGCCTATCAACCCTATACCGATGCGGCTTTGGCATTTGCCCCCAATGCCAACGATGGGGCCCCAGGCCAGCGCCGCCCAGGGCTGGCGGTTCTGTCGCGCTTCGGGTTTGTGGGCCAGCCAGAAATCATCCAAGATCTGACGCCACCTTTGACCATCGAATTCGGCGACAGTGGGCATTTCACCATGGACCGCGTGTCGCGCCCAATTTTGAAGGTTCGCGTTCCCGTGGGGGATCATGTGGTGACGATCTTTAACTGCCACCTGAAATCCAAGCTGGGGGAATTCACGGGGCAGGAGCCGGATTTGCTGAACTATGACCCGGTGGGGCGGGCCATGGGGTCGCTGCGCGCGGCCACCCGCCGCATGGCCGAAGCCTGGGTGCTGCGCCGCGCTGTTGTGGCGGAACTGGAAGCAGGCAACCCGGTGATGGTCTTGGGGGATTTCAACGACAGTGAACACGCTGTCAGTTCAGAGATCATTACCGGCGAAATTCCCTTCAAGAATTATGCGTGGATGCGCCGTCACGACGCCAAGCACCGGTCGGACCGATACACCCGCGACGAAAATGTGCAGATCACCGAAGACATAAATGCCGTCCGATTGCATTCCGCTGAAAAGCTGTTCGTGAAGCGCAGTCTGCGGGACATGGTCTATACCTCTGCCTTTGGGGGGGTGTTTGAATCCATCGACCAAATTTTGTTGAGCCGTCATTTTCTGTCTGATGCCCCAGGCAGCATTGGGGAAATGTCGTATTTTTCTGTGCTGAACGATCACCTGACCGACGGGTCCCACCCCGAAGCGCCGCACAACAAACTGGCGTCTGATCACGGTCAGATTATCGCGCACATGACGTTGAAGGACACATAGGGTGCGCGCCCCGCCACGATGATGCTGGCAGCCAGGTTTGGTGGGGTGCAGCTCACCCTACATTCTTGCCCAGCATCCTGTTCCAAAACAAAAAGCCCCGCACGGGGCAGGGCTTTGAAGTGCGTTTTGCGCTGGATTACTTCGGCAGTGGCCCGATCATCATGATCATTTGGCGGCCTTCCCAGGGCCTGCGCAGCAGGTCCCGTGGCCCCCCCGTCAGGGTATCGGCGCAGCCGATGTCCCGAGAGGGGGGCAGCGATGGTTTTTCTACTTCGGCAGTGGCCCGATCATCATGATCATTTGGCGGCCTTCCATCTTGGGCATGTTTTCCACCTTGCCCAATTCTTTGGTATCTTCCGCCACGCGCAGCAACAGATCGCGGCCCAGTTCTTGGTGGGCCATTTCGCGGCCCCGGAAACGCAGGGTCACTTTCACTTTGTCGCCGTTTTCCAGGAATTTGACCACGTTGCGCATCTTCACGTCATAGTCGTGCGTGTCCGTGTTCGGCCGGAACTTCACTTCTTTGACTTCGATGACCTTTTGCTTTTTGCGGGCTTCGGCTTCTTTCTTTTGGGTTTCGTACTTATACTTGCCAAAATCCATAATCTTGCAGACCGGCGGATTGGCATTGGGCGAAATTTCCACCAGGTCCAGCCCGGCATCTTCGGCCATCATCATCGCCCGGCTTGGGGTCACGACGCCGACGTTGTCGCCATTTTCGTCAATCAATCTCAGTTCTGCCGCGCGAATGCGGTCATTAACGCGGGGTCCAGTGTCGCGCTGCGGTGGCGCGTGGTGCGGTCTGCGGGCTATGGTATCTGTCCTTCAATGGTGCAAAAGCTGTGGGGCGAAGGTAGTGATGCCCCAGGGGCCATGCAACCCGCTTTTAGCATGTGGTTCGCATATTTGGCGTTTTCCCCATGGAAATCCCGGACATAAAGGCCCATGTGCGCCCCAGAAGTATTTTCTGCGTGTCCAACCTGAAGGAAAGGAAACAACGTGACTCGTATTCTTATGATCTTGGTGGTGGTGGCTGCCGCTGTCGGTGGATATTTTTTCATCTCTGGCAAGTCCATTGACGATGTGGTTGCTGCTGGGGAATCCGCAGTGGAAACCGTGACGTCCACCGCCCAAAGCGCCACAGAAACCGCAACCGATGCTGTGTCTGACACCGCAAATGCGGCAACCGAACAGACCCAAGGCGCACTGGAAGCCGCTACATCCAACCTGGTGGATAAGGTGGAAGACGCCGTGGCCGCTGTCGAAGAAACCGTGGCTGACGGCCAAGAAGCGGTTCAAAACGCTGTGGAAGACGGCCAAGCTGCTGTCGCGTCTGCTGTGGAAGGTGTGCAAGAAGGGGCAGCTGCGGCAACCGACGCAGTGTCTGACGCCGTGGAAGGTGCAGTGGACACTGCAACAGACACCGCCGCTGCCGCCGTCGATAACGCGCAAGAAGCTGTATCGGACGCCGTGACCTCTGTCACCGAAGGCGCGCAAGAGGCTGT